>CANQKK010000034.1 GCA_947624475.1 uncultured Bacilli bacterium | reverse complement strand
GAACTTAGGTGCTCCTATTAGTGAAGGGGGAAGCACCTACTTGGGATATAGTAAATCTTTATCATCATACCTTAATACTGCAATAACATTTGTTATACCAGTATATAGAGAAATGCCAAATTATAATGTAACTGCTCCTGTTTTGGGTAATCCAAATAATTATCTATCAAGTTTGAAAGTGAATGGAACATCTGTAAGTAATTTCTCATATAACACTTACAATTATAATGTCTATCTAAATAGTGGCGTCAAATCAGTTAAGATAGAAGCATCAACAATTGCTAAGACTTCAAGTGTATCGGGAGCAACTACCGTAAATATAACTTCTAATAATCAAAGTAATAAAGTTGTAGTAAAGGCTCAAAATGGAAAACAGAGAGTTTATACTATTAATTTTATAAGAAGTGAAGATAGTAAGATAACAGTTTCTGAGGCTATGAATAATTCTGGATTCAAATATAATGATAAATATCTCTTTGGTGTCGAACCTGGTACCAATGTATCTAGTATTATTGGAAATATCATAGGTTATAATAATACTGTTTCTGTTACTGTAAAAGATGTAAGTGGAAAGCAAAAGACAAACGATATCTTTAAGACGGGAGATACCGTAACGATAAGTGCTAAAGATGGTACTAAGACATATACAGTTATTATATACGGTGATGTTAATGGCGATGGCTCAATAAATGCTATGGATTATGTTAAAATTAAAAATCATATAATAAAAAATTCTAATTTGAAAGGTATATATTCAGAGGCAGCAGATGTTAATAAAGATAAAACAATAAATGCTATGGATTATGTCAAAGTTAAAAATAACATTACCAAAGCAAGTAAAATTGTGCAATAATGGGAGGTAAATATGAAAAAAATAAGTTATGTACTTTTTGCTTTGTTATTATTTATTATATTTAAAGTAAGTGCTTCGGCAGGATCATTGTCGATTTGGTCTAATGTTACAAGTGTAAAAGTAGGGCAGACTGTCACTATTTCAGTCAAGGCTGATAACTTGGCAGGACTATTTAATATTACTTCTTCAAATAATAATATTTTATCAGGTGGATCTTCTGATGCGTGGCTTGAAAACGATACGTACAGTTTTACTTTCACGGCTAAAAGCGTAGGAACAGCTACTATAACTGCTGCTGCAACAATAAGATCATCAGATCCTAATGATGAACATGGTGTAGTTGCCTTTGATGATGAAAATAATTACTTTACTGGTAGTAAATCAGTAACTGTAACGGTAGTTAATCCTCCTAGTAATAGTTCTGGTGGTTCTTCTTCTGGATCATCTGGTGGAAGTTCATCATCTGGTTCGGGAGGTAATTCTTCGAGTGGTGCTACGGCAGATAAAAAAAATTATAGTTCTAATAACTATCTAAAATCGTTAGAGGTAGAGAAATATAGTATTTCTCCTGCATTTTCGAAAGATATACTAGAATATAAACTAGAAGTTTCAAACGATGTTACAAAAGTAAATATTAAGGCAGGAGCGGAAGACTCGAAAGCAACTGTTAATGGAGCGGGAGAAGTATCACTTACCGAAGGACTTAATAAAATAGAAGTTAAAGTAATCGCCGAAAATGGAAATGAAAAGAAATACATTATAAATATTACGGTTAAAGAATTAAATCCTATCGAAGTTACTATTGATAAAAAGAAATATACTATCGTTCGAAAGGATAATAACTTAACTATTCCTGAAAACTATGAAAAGTCTTCTGTTAAAATTGGAAAAGATAGTGTGCTATGTTTTAAAAATAAAATAACTGGTAATATTTTAATTGCTTTAAAAGATGAGAAAGGAAATATTAACTTTTATTCTTATGATAAGAAAAATAATAAATATACTTTGTATAATGCTCATAAGTTTGGTAATCTGATTTTAAATATTTTAGATATGCCAAAGAAAGAACTACCAAGTGATTATAGTAAAACTTCCTTTACTTATGATGGTAGTAAGATAACGGGATACCAATATATTCAAAAGAATGTTACTTATGCAGCGGATAGTAAAGTCAAAGGAAATGATTTCTACTTAGTATATGCTATAAACGAAATGACGGGAGAAAAGGGTTTATATATCTATGATAAACTTGAAAATACTATTCAGAGATACAATAATAATTTATTTTTAGCGTATGAGCATGAAGCAAATAAGTATTTCTTTTGCTTTCTAATTACTATCGCAATTACTGCTCTTACTATAATTACTTCTGCGATTATCTTAATGAAGAAAAAGAGTCATAAAAATAAATTTGCATAATATAATATACTATCACTAGATAAAAATAGTGATATAGAGAGGCATAAGTGTTTTATGTTTCTCTCTTTTTTGTCTAAAAATGATAGTATTATTGACTCATAGTATACATATATTAAATTAGGTGAAAAAATAATGAAGAAAATAGTAAAGATTATTTTTGTCTTGCTTTTGGTAGTATTTAGTTTCTTCTACACCGATAAAATAATGAAAGTAGTAAATAAAAAAGATCCTCTAATGGTAACTTTAAAAGAAAAAATAGATGATTATAAAGTGGAATCAGTAAATGCTATAATTACCGATACTACTATTATTCCTGGTATTAAAGGAAAAGAAGTTGATTTAGATAAGAGTTACGAGAAAATGAAGTTAGAGGGGGTATTTAGGGAAGAATCGATAGTTTTTAAAGATATTTATCCTGAAGATACCTTAAGTTCCAACAAAAATAAATATATAATAAGGGGTAATCCTAGTAAAAATGAAGTATCTCTTCTCTACATCGTAGATAGTCGTAGTGACTTAGAAAAAGTAAGAAAGTTAAAAAATATTTCTCTTTTTGTAAACACTAATTATTTAAGTATCGAAATTACTAATGAGCTAAGGAATAATGAAATATATAGTTATGGAAATAATGGTGTATATTCAGAAGATAATATCAGAAAAAGTACAAATATTATAAATAGATTAGCAAATAATAAAATTATTTATTGTCTTGTTAGAAAAGAAGATGATAATGTTTTAAATATCTGTCAAAAAGCTGGTATGTCGACGATCATTCCAACTATTCAAGGAGACTACCTGGAAGTTAAGAAAAATTTATCACCGGGCAGTATCATTCTTTTAAGTAGTCTAAATAATTATGACATAATAATAAGATATATAAATAGTAAAGGATACCAAATTATAGGACTAAGTGAGTTATTAAAAGAATAAACTTTAGTCTTTTTTTGCTATGAAATTTCTTTTAAATGCAGTATAAACTCGGAAAAAAGAAAAACCTTTTAAGCCTTTATTTATAACGGTTTATAAAATTCTATTTGACAAATAATACCATTTATGGTACGATAGTAAACGTCCGCTATAAAATGAGGTGTAAGAAGTGAAAAAACATAAAACAGAAATTGCAGCGCTGTGTCTTCTACTTGGTGTATTGTGCTACGCATTTTATGATTGCAACATGAAAAATAATAGTGAACAAAATATCACTTTAAAAAGTGAGTTGCTTTCAATGAAAAAGATAAATAAAAAAGAAGATATAACTTTAGAAATGTTATCGATTCCATCTGAAGAATTAAAAAAACAGATGGAAGAGAAAGAGCAAGAAGAAAATGATAGTAAAAAAGAAGAGGAAGAAGAACTAGTCGAAACGGAAATATATATTGATTCTACCCAAGAGCAGGTATCGTATGTTCCCGATTATAATGAATCGTTATCTAGTCAAATAATAAACTATGCTATGCAGTTTGTCGGTAATCCTTATGTATATGGAGGTAATTCATTAACTAATGGAACCGACTGCTCAGGATTTACGATGCTCGTCTATGGTAATTTTGGAATTAGTCTTCCTCGAACAGCCTACGATCAAGGGTACTCGGGAGTATCGGTAGGACTAGATAATATCATGCCGGGAGATTTAGTTCTTTCGGGATATGATGGACAAATTTGTCACGCTTCTATCTATATTGGAAATGGACAATTAGTTCATGCTCTAAATGAATCAGTTGGTATTGTCGTAACGAGTCTTTATATAATGCCTATTATCGATGTTCGAAGAGTTATTTAAAATATTAAAGAAGAAGGTAACGCTTCTTTTTTACATTTAATTTACATTTTTTTTGAAATATTTTTTGAAATATTTACTATGAAAAATAAATATGTTATAATGTTAGGGAAAAAGAAGATTTAACTACTAGTGATTATAAGTGTTGCAATTGGTATATAAATAGTATAAATACGTAAAAATAACAAATATTAATTATGTATTACTTAATGTTTTGAAAGGAATAGTATGGAAAAAAAAGAATATTTAACTGAAACAAATTATGAAAAAGGGAAAAAGACATTAAAATTAATTTCTTTAATAGTTCTGATAGGAGGATTATTAATTGGTGGTTCGTTAATTACGGCTGGTATCGTAAAATCAAATAATGTTAAGAAGAATGTAAATGAGGCTATGGATGATTTATCGAATACAAGTAACAATTCTAGGGCAGAAAAAGATATTCAAAAAGATATCGATGATACTAAAAGAGAGATGGATAATTTAGAGAGTGAAATTTCTAGTCTCGAAACTAAAAAGTTCCAAATTTTTATGGAAGATAATGGATTAAGTGACAGGTATGCCACTATCGAAAGTGAAATTAAAACTAAGGAAAATGAACTTTCTGATTTGAAAGATAAATATAATAAATATACTAGTGAATTATATGAAACTCAGTCGGGATTAGGTGGCTTAACTCAAAATGGTGGAAAGATTTTTGATACCGTTACAAATAAGGTGTTTAGAGGAGGCTTTTCGGCAATTGATGCAACTGCCTTATATATATTTGGTGGCTTTATTATTGTAGTATCTTGCATAATCTCCTTAGCAATATATCTTTTTGCTAGGCGAAGAGAGGTATTAGCATTTACTACTCAGCAAGTTATGCCAATTACCCAAGAGAAAATTGATAAGATGGCTCCTACTGTGGGAAATGCTGCTAGTGAATTAGCTAAAGGAATTAGAAAAGGCTGGGAAGAAGGAAAAAAAGAGGACAAGTAATTTACTTGTTCTTTTTGAATTATGGTATATCTAATTATTATTTTTAGATACCGAAATTTGACAATGGTTAATCTTTATGCTATAATAAGAGACGCTTTTTTGGAAAAAGCGGAAAGAAGTGAAAAAAATGAAACCTGGGTCCATAAAGACTATTATGGCTTCAATATTAACTTTAGGAATAGTAACAAGTGGTGTATATTATAATAAAATATTTCAGGATAAGGAAGTGGCTCTATCAAATAATTTATTATCACCATTAGTATATAAGGAAAAATTGGTCGATGAGACTATTACAAAGGTAAATCTTCCAAGTAATTATGTAACAGAAATAATTGAAATAGCAGAAGGTGTTTCGGAAGAGAATAAATCTGAAGAAAATACTACCGTAGAAGATAGAGTAGTTGTCTACGATGATATGACTATCGAAGAGTTGACAGATAAATTAAATAAATCTTTGTCTTCTGATCTTTCGGGGATGGGATATGCTTATGCTAATTACGCTGTTGAACTTGGAGTAGACCCATATCTTGCCGTTGCTATTTCGATGCACGAAACTGGTTGTACTTGGGACTGTTCTTATATTGCCAAGGTATGTAACAATATCGGTGGTCAAAAGGGTACTGGTTGTGGTCAGTACCAAGCCTTTGATACTCTAGAAGATGGTATTTATCAGTTTATTTTAAATATTAAGAAAAATTATGTCGACTATGGATTACTTACTGCTGAGGAGATGAATCCGAAATATGCTGAAGACCCGACGTGGTCGTCTAAAGTTAATAGTTATATTGACAAAATAAAAAATTCGTAAATTTAGATTTTAATTAAGAGGTATAGATATTAAAAACTATACCTCCTTTTAATTTATAAGTATTATTTTAGTTTAAATTTATAAAAAAGTATGGTATCATATAATAGAAGAGGAGATAGAAATGAATAGAGAGATTATAAGTATTGGACCATTTACTATTTATTGGTATTCAGTATTAATAATTATAGGAGTAATAATTGGAATATATTTTTCTTCCCGCGTAGCAAAGAAAAATGGACTTACGAAAGAGTATTTAATGGACTTAATATTTTATCTTATTCCTATTGCTATAATAGGAGCAAGACTGTATTATGTCATCTTTAATTTTTCTCTTTTTAAAGATGATCTTGTCAGTATCTTTAAAATTTGGGAGGGTGGTCTTGCTATCTATGGGGCGGTCATTTCTTCGATTATCTTTATTATATATTACTCTATGAAAAAGAAAAAAAATACTCTTCTTACTTTAGATACTTTAGTTCCTTACCTTATCTTAGGTCAGGCTATTGGAAGATGGGGAAATTTTATTAATAAAGAGGCTCATGGGGCTGTAACGACACTTGCTAACCTTAATAGACTTCATATTCCAAAATTTATAATAAATGGAATGTATATTAATGGAAACTATTATATACCGACTTTTTTTTATGAGTCTATCCTTTGTCTTATTGGCTTTATAATTTTATTAGTTATTCGAAAGATAGATAAATTTAAGCATAGAGGAGTATTGTTATTTAGTTATTTTATATGGTATGGTATAATTCGTTTTATTATCGAGGGAATGCGAACTGATAGTTTATATATTGGTATATTTAGAGTAAGTCAAATAGTTTCGGTTATCTTAGTACTAATTGGAATAATTGGATTAATATATACATTAGTAATAAAGAAAGGTAGTAGTGAAAAAGAAAAAAAGTAATTTACAAATATCTAAATAAATGATATAATTTATTCATAATATGAAAGGAGATTAAATATGAGTAGTGGAATAATTATTATAATTGTCATAGCGGCAGTCATTTTACTCTTAGCATTCTACGTAATTGGAGTCTATAATAGATTAATAAATGCTCGAAATAAAGTAAATGATCAGTTTGCTCAAATAGATGTTCAATTAAAGAGAAGGAGCGATATGATTCCAAATCTTGTCGAAACTGTCAAGGGTTACGCTAAGCATGAGGAAAAAACTTTAAAAGAGGTAATCGAAGCCCGCAATAAGATGGTGTCGGCAAATGGTATAAATGGAAAGTTGGAGGCATCAGATGTTCTTAGTAGTGCTCTAAATAAATTATTTGCTCTATCGGAATCGTATCCTGATTTGAAGGCAAATACTAATTTTTTATCTTTTCAAAATGATTTGAAAGAAACGGAAGATAAGTTAAGTTATGCTAGAAGTTTTTATAATGATACGGTTCTAAATTACAATAATTTAAGAGAGAAGTTTCCCACTAACATTATAGCTAATATGTTTAGGTTTAGGAAAATTGAATTTTTTAAAACTGAAGAGAAAGATAAAGAAGTACCAGAAGTTAAATTTTAGGACTAGTTTAGTCCTTTTTTGATAGGAGTTAAAAAATGAAAAAAATATATCTAACTTTATTAATAGTTATCTTGATTATTCCCAAGATGGTACTTGCAAATAGTATCAGTAATATTTCGATGGATATCTACTTAGGTAATAATGGTACTGCCCACGTAACAGAAGTTTGGAGTGCTAATTTACAAGAGGGAACGGAGGGATACAAACCGTACTATAATTTGGGAAGTAGTACGATAACAAACTTTCATGTCAAGTTAAATGGAAGTGACTATACTTTTATTGATGATTGGAATCCTAATGATACTTTTGATAACAAAAAATATAAAAATGGTTTTAATTATGTCGGTGGTGGAATAGAATTATGTTTTGGAATAAGTAAGTATGGAAATAATATATATACTTTGACTTATGATATTAGTAATTTTGTGGTAAACACTAAAGATGGTTATCAAATGGTATATTGGACATTATTTCCTTATGACTATAGCACGTCGCCAGGACAGGTAAATATAAAAATACATAGTGATTTTAAGTATGAAAAGACACTAGATGTTTGGGGTTATGGAAAAGGTGGGATGCCAACTTACGTATCAGATGGTGTAATTGAAATTGATTCGGATGGTATCGTAGAAAAAGAAGAGTATATTACCTTATTAGTAAAGTTTCCTAAAGATACTTTTAATACAAGTACAACTC
>CANQKK010000033.1 GCA_947624475.1 uncultured Bacilli bacterium | reverse complement strand
GATATAGAACATTATTATGAAGTAGCATCAGTAATTGTTGAAACAATTAATAAAGAAGAAAAATCTGGTATTATTTATGATTATATTTATGATAATATAGTTGATTATTGTGTTGAACAAATAGAACAAGGAAACTATGATAAAGCATATAATAGATACAAAAATAGTGTTTTAATATTAGAAGAACAATTTGCAAAACCAGCATTAACAAATAGAATAGTAAAAACTTTAAAATTACAAACAAATAATTAAAACAATATAATCGATGACTAAATAAAAGTCATCGATTAATTTTACTAGCGGTAACTAAACTCGCCAGGTGGCGAAGGAGCCGAAGTAATCTATGCCTTGCGAAACAAAGATACACTTGCCAAAAATGTTCTAAATAACATTGGCGCCACCGGACAGTCAACCAGAAAGTACTACCAACGAAGGCTTCCGAGCGATACCTCCAAGGACTACTACTTCATCCATAGAAATACCGGAAATACCGAGCCAATTATCGTCGAGTATGGCTTTATTGACAACGCTAAAGACGTCAATTTCCTCAAAAACAATTACCAAGCCCTTGCGGAAGCTGTCGTCTCCGCTATAGCCAATTACGCCCAAGTTCCCTATACCTCTCCCGAAGGCGTTACCACAAATACCTATACTGTCCAAAAAGGCGATACCTTATATTCCATCGCCCAAAAACTAGGAACCACCGTAAATGAACTAACCAAACTAAACAATTTAACCACCACAAACCTAACTATCGGTCAAGTACTAAAAATACCGACCAAGCAAGTTCCTTTGAATGATGAAAATATCTACATTGTCAAAGCGGGCGATTCCCTCTATTCAATAGCCAGAGCTTATAACACTACCGTGAATGAATTACGAAGCCTAAACAACTTAACTAGCGACATCCTATCTATCGGCCAACTTCTCAAAGTACCAAGTGCTACCTTACCCGAAGGAACTTATACCGTAAAGAAAGGCGACTCACTGTATTCCATCGCTCAAAAATTCGGAACAACCGTAGATGCCCTAAAAAAAGAGAACGATCTAACAAGCAATAACCTAAGTATCGGTCAGGTCCTAAAAATTCCTCAGGTAGAAGATAGTGACTCATTAACATACACCGTCAAATCTGGTGACTCCCTCTACTCGATAGCCCGAACTTACAACACTACCGTAAGTGAAATAAGAGATCTAAATAACCTAACATCGGACCTATTAAGTATCGGTCAAGAACTACTAATACCATCGAACCAAGGTCTCGAGACCACTTATACAGTCCAAAAAGGTGATTCCCTCTATTCAATAGCCAAAAAGTTCGGAACAACAGCAGATAACCTCAAAAAACTAAATAACCTAACCTCAAATCTTCTCAGCATTGGCCAAATTCTAATCGTAAGATAACACTCATCTAAACACTATCTTTCCCGATTTCCCCTTCCACTAAAATATCCATCTCACCCAAACTACCAATTTTCACACCAATAACTTCACCACAAACAAAAAATCCCAACCAAATCCAAGTAGTTGAGATTTTTTTCATATCCCCTTATTCACTTACCTTATTAAAATTCCTGTTCCTAGCACGCCCATCGCTATCCATTTTAACATCCATCACAATCGGAAGAATAATCGGTACCCTTCCCGTTTTGTCAGATAAAATAGGCATGAGACCATTTATCATTTCGCTCTTCAAATCATTAAAGCCAAATACCTTCTTTCGAAGTTCGCTATTAATAATCTCCTCGGCCTTACCCTGTATCTCTTTAATAAGATCCGCATTCTCATTTACCAAAATATAACCTCTCGTCGTAATCGCTGGCATTCCAAGTAGTACTCTCTTTTCCGTATCAATATTAGCAATAATAACGAGAATACCATTATTACTCATGAGAATTCTATCCTTAATAACAGCACTGCCGACGTCACCAATACGTGAGCCATCGACATAAACTTCGCCAGCCTGAACCTTCTCGCCCTTCGTAAGCCTTCCCTTAACCAAATTGAGAACATCCCCGTTTTCCAAGACAAAAGTATTATCCTTGGCAACTCCGCACTCACTACCAATATCAGCATGAACCTTGAGCATCCTAAACTCGCCGTGATAAGGCACAAAGTATTTCGGCTTAAATAACCTTATCATAAGTTTAAGTTCCTCCTGGTTAGCGTGTCCCGAAGAGTGAATATCCGAAGTCCTATTCGTAAAGACCTTGACACCCTTCTTATATAGCTTATTAATCGTTTTCGATACCGAAGCCGTATTACCAGGAATCGGAGATGACGAGAAGATAACCACATCATTTGGCATAAGCGTAATCTGTCTGTGAGAGCCCGATGCAATTCTCGATAGTGCTGCCAGCGGTTCACCCTGACTACCCGTACACAAAAGACATACTTCCTGCGGTTTCATATTATTAGCATCTTCGGCCGAAACAATAATTCCCTTGTCCTTAATATATCCACACTTAATAGCAATATCGACAGTACTTTCCATACTCCTACCAAATAGAGCAATTTTCCTATTATTCTTCTTGCACGTCTCGATAATATGCTTAATACGATAGACGTTCGACGCAAAAGTCGCCAAAATTATCCTATTATATTTGCACGAAGCAAAAATTTCACCCAAATTCTCATCGACAACCGACTCACTGAGTGATGTCCCCGGAGACAACGCATTAGTCGAGTCACTCATCAAAACCGCAACACCTCTTTCACCAATCTTCGCCATCTTATGCAAATCGGCCATTGGACCAATCGGTGTCATATCAAATTTAAAGTCTCCGGTCATTACGACAGTACCATCGGGAGTACCAATTGAAATACCATGAGAATCCGGAATAGAGTGGGTCGTTCTAAAAAATTCTACGTAAAAATATTTCGTTTTAACTATCGTATTCTCATCATAAATAACCAAATTCTTGTAGACAATATTTCTCTCTTCAAGTTTCTTTTCAATTAACTCCTTAGCATTTGCTGGAGCATATATCTTAGGTATATTAACACTCTGTAGCAAAAACGGAATGCCCCCAATATGATCTTCGTGAGCATGCGTAATCAAAAGAGCCTTAATTTTCTTTTCATTTTCTTTCAAAAAAGTATAGTCCGGTATAACATAATCGATACCGAGTAGTTCATCATCCGGAAACATAACACCCGAATCGACGATAACTATCTCGGAGTCGTGCATTACGACGTACATGTTCTTGCCGACCTCACCAAGTCCCCCTAGAGGGATAATCTTTGTATTCATATTTTCTCCTTTCTCAAAATTTTCTCGTTAAAAAATAAAATAAAAAAACGCAAAATCAAAAAGAATAACCACTGCCTAATCATTATACTACAAAACACTCAAAAAAGCAAATTAAAATTTCCCCTTATTTCCTCAAGCCCTTACGTAGCCCGATGGTCTACTCCAGGTTTTTTGAAGCCTTTAGGTCTTCAAAAAAAATTTAGAGCCTAAGGTCTCTAAATTTAAAACATTTTTTGTTAATTTATGAATATATCTATGATTAGAATAGAACTTTTTTAAATAATAAATGTTGATAGTAAAAAATAAATTATTTTAATTTATAGCATACCATAAAATATATTTTTATAATTTATTATTTATCGACAATTTTTCAATATTTTGGAATTACGGTTGACAAAACAACAAAATAATGTGATAATGTAGTTGTATATATTTATGTATGTATGTGTATATATGATAGGAACCTAAGTTCTATTATGATTTTTATAATCCATATATATATATATATATACCTTGTCAATATTAGAGATAAGGAGGTGAGAAAATGAAAAAAGTTTTAATGACTCTACTTGTTAGCTTACTAGCAGTACCAGCAGTTGCTTTTGCTGAAGAACAATATGGAACTGTTACCGACACCTCCAAGGCAGATTCTGCAAAAGTAGGAGAAAAAGAAATTAGTCCTGCAGAAGGTAACGAAGCAAAAGTTACTGTCACTTATAGTAACGTTTCACTTAATAAAGTTGAAGAACTACAAGGTGAAGGTGCTGCCGAAAGACCTGCTGGTTATGCTTGGCTTGGAATTAAAGTTACCGCTCCTACAAGTAAGGAAAATGCAAAATGGACTAGAACTTCTAATGTAGAATTACCTACTGAGCTTCAGCGTACTGATGTAAACGTTAGTGATACAGATAGTGATTATTATTTCCCAGTTAGTGTTGACTTACTAAAAGCCGCTCTTGAGACTGATGAAGGATATCTAGAGTATACGTATACATTTACTTGGAAAGAAGGAGTTACTCAAACAGTAACTATCAAAATCGTTCCTGAAGGTGTTAAGTTATATGAAGATAAAGACGCCAGAGAAGAAGACGGTGAAACAATTTGGGACGAAAAAATAATGGAAGACTATGTTGAAAAATTAAAATCTACAGATTCTTCAACTAAAAAAGATGATGTTCCAGATACTGGAAACAGTGTATCAATGGCTATCATTAGTGCTATCCTATTAGCAGTTAGTGCTGGTGCTTATAGTTTAAAATTAGCATTTTCTAAAAAATAGGAGGTAACTCCTATTTTTTTATTTATAGTTGAAAAGGTGTAAGGTTGAAATATGAAGAAAAGAAAAATTCGAACAAAAAATAGAAAAAAGAAAACTAAATTAATTATAGCAGGTATTTGCTTTGGGGTAGCTATTCTTCTGATTATTGGATACTTCTCTTATCGATATCTATGGCCTCATCAGCCTAAAATAAAAGTTGATAATTCCAAAGCAGAAGCAAAAGAAAAAGTTGAAGTTGACCCTAAAGTAGAGGAAATTAAAAAACTATATCAAGAAAATAATGATTTAGTAGGTTGGATTACTATTGATAATACTAAAATTGATTACCCTGTTATGTATACAAAAGGGGAAGATTACTATTTATATCGTGATTTTTACAAAAATGATTTTGTATCTGGTTCTATTTATGTAGATAAACACAATACAGTTAAGCCTCGTGATGTTAATTTGTTAATTCATGGACACAGTATGGCTGATGGTAGTATGTTTATGGGACTACTAAATTACTATGATGAAGAGTATTATAAAGAACATCCTACTATTACATTTTATACTTTAGAGGAGAAAGAAGAGTATGAAATAATTGCGGTTTTTGTATCTAAAGTTTATAATGTCGACGATAACGTATTTAAGTACTATAAGTTTTATGGCTCGAAAACCAAAGAAGAGTACGATGATTATATATCTAATATTAAGAGATTATCCCTATATGATATCGATGCAAGTGCTACATATCCTGAAAAACTAATTACTTTGTCTACTTGTGAATATAGTCAGGAAGATGGAAGAATGGTCGTTGTAGGAAGAAAAAAAGAAAATAAATAAAAAATTCAGTGTGAATATCCAAAATATAAAAGCATTGAATTTTTTTGCTTATAATAAATCTCAAAAAAACACTTGTCATATAAGGATCTATGTGTTATAATATAACTGTCTTGAGAAAAGAGTGGCATAAAAATCCACTCTTTTATATATCATTTAGGAGGAACTATGCAAATAGAAGAAGAAGTAAAAAAACTATTAAGGGACAAATTAGAAAGTTTAGGTGTAACAATTGACTCTGTAAAATTAGAAAAAGAAGGAAGTAATCTCTTTCTTAGAATCATAATCGATAGTGAAAAAATAATTGATATAGATACGTGCGTAGAAGTTACAAAAATTGTAAATCCACTACTCGATGAAGCCGATTTAATTGAAGAATCATACATATTAGATATATCTACAAAAGAGAAGGGAAGATAGAAAATGAATCAGAAACAGATGAGAGAATTCATGAAAGCATTAGAAAATATTGTTGAAGAGAAAAAAGTTGACAAACAAATTGTTGTCGATGCTATGGAGCAAGCCATGGCAGCAGCCTACAAAAAAGATATCGGTATGTCAAACATCGAAGCAAAAGTTGATGATGTTACAGGAGACATAAAAATTTATTCCTACAAAACTGTTGTCGAAGAAGTAAATAACGAAAATTTAGAAATTTCTTTGGACGATGCTAAAAAGAAAGTTGATGATATTGAAGTAGGACAGACGATAATCGACAAAGAATTACCACTCAAAGACTTTGGAAGAGTAGCGGCTGGTACTGCTAAACAGATAGTGGTTCAAAGAATCAAAGAAGCCGAGAAAGAAAGTATCTCCGAAGAGTTCAAAGATAAAGATGGCGAATTGATGGTTGGAACATTATCTAGAGAAGATCAACATAACTACTTTGTCGATTTAGGAAGAAGTAGTGGTATCTTACCAAAAGATCAAATTATTCCTGGTGAAAAACTAGAGATGGGTTCTTCCATAAAAGTTTACGTATCAAAACTTGAAATTGGACCAAAAGGACCATTTATTATGTTATCTCGTAGTCACTATGGTTTCTTAAAAAGATTATTAGAAATTGAAATACCAGAATTATCGGACGGTACAGTAATGCTCTATTCTGTAGCAAGGGATGCCGGTAATAGAAGTAAAATAGCAGTTTACACCGAATACAATAATGTCGATCCTCTAGGAGCAGTAATAGGTGAGCGTGGAAGAAGAATTGCAAGTGTTCTAAAAGAATTAGATGGTGAAAAAATCGATGTTATTCTCTATGACGAAGAACCAGAAATATTTATTGCTAATGCCCTAAGTCCTGCTAAAAATGTCAAAGTTACAATTAAAGATAGCAATAAAAAAGAAGCCCTTGCCGTAGTAAGTGATGATAACTTGTCGTTGGCAATTGGAAAGAAAGGACAAAATGTCAAGTTGGCTTCTCGTCTGACACATTACAAAATTGAAGTAAAAAGTGAGTCACAAATGAAAGAAGTCGAAAACAAAGCATCAGAACCTGAAGAAGTAGAATCTACCGAAGAATAAGGAAAGTGATAAAGTGAAGAAAATACCACTACGAAGATGCGTTGTATCGCGCGAGCAATTACCCAAGGGAGAACTCCTCCGAATCGTCAGGACCAAAGATGGAAATGTAGAAGTCGATCTGACTGGAAAAATAGGAGGAAGAGGAGCATATATTAAAAAGAGCATCGAAGTACTTGAAGAGGCTAAAAAGAGAAAAGTTTTAGAAAGAGTGCTCGAAGTAAAAATTGAAGATAAATTATATGATCAAATAGCAAATATAATAAATAATAATTAGGAGGTGATACATATGATGAGTGTATCAGAGTATGCAAGCGATGTAGACATGACTATTAATGAAATACTAAATCTTTGTCAAAAGTTAGAAATACCCGCTACCGACGAAAATTATTCACTATCTGATGATGATATTATAATGTTAGATAATGAAATTGCAACTATTGAAAATATCGAAGAAGGAAAGAAAGAACTTGATGAAGACTTAACCTCTGAAGAAGATTTTGAAGAAGCATATGAAGAAGTTGTCAATGAAAAAAGTAAAATTAAGAAGCATAAAAATAACAAGCCTGAAAAGAAAGAAAATACTGCCTTCAAAGAAAAACGAAAAGAAATGTATAAGCATAAAGAAAAATTACAATCTAATTTAACCGAAGAAAGTTCTGATGTTATATTCTATACTGATAATATGACTGTTGCTGACTTAGCATCTAGTTTAGACATTAATCCAACTCAGATTATAAAAAAGATTATGTCTTTGGGAATGATGGCAAACATCAATGCTTCGTTAGATTTTGATACTGCTGAAATAATAGTAGCCGACTATAACAAGACTTTGAAAAAAGAAAGTACGCGGGACGAAGTTAACTTTGAAGGTCTCGAAATTATCGATAATGAAGAAGATCTAATTGAAAGACCTCCGGTTGTAACTATTATGGGGCATGTCGATCACGGAAAGACAACTCTCTTAGATACAATTAGAAAAACCAATGTTGCCGAAGGAGAAGCAGGAGGAATAACTCAGGCTATTGGTGCTTATCAAATTGAATATAAAGATAAAAAAATAACCTTTATCGATACGCCGGGTCATGCTGCTTTTACTGAAATGCGCGCCAGAGGAGCATCGATTACCGATATTGTAATCATCATCGTCGCAGCAGATGACGGTGTTATGCCACAAACTAAGGAAGCCATCGACCACGCCAAAGCCGCTGGTGT
>CANQKK010000032.1 GCA_947624475.1 uncultured Bacilli bacterium | reverse complement strand
ACTCGAACCTACGACCTATCGGTTAACAGCCGAGTGCTCTACCAACTGAGCTAATTAGGCATTTCTTTCACAAGACTTCTTAATTATATAATACTTTTGTCAAATAATCAACACTTTTACCAAACTTTTTTTATTATTTTATGCTTTTTTTATAAAAAATATTCAAAAGAGACATCACAATAAATGTTGACATCTCTTTTTTAAATATCATCATCCACTTTGTTTTTTCTTCTTATTTTCAGCTTACTTTTATTTAATAACTCTCTATACACCATATTAATAAAATCATCTTGTAAAGTTGAATTAGTAACTTTATTTCTAGTAAATACACCATTTCCAGAAGGAGCAAAAGAAATACAATGAAATTTACTTACATGATTAGTTAATTTATCTAGTGGTTTAACACATTTAAGAGTAAAATAATTGCTATCATGTTCAATATTCAAATAACTAACAGCCATATAAGACCATTTATTATTAGGATCATAATAAGTATCACTATACCACTTCATCATATTAGAAGTCTTAACACTTTCTAATAAATCTTCATTATTAAATATATAATTTTGATTAAAAAAATTCTCTAAATAGTAATATAAATCCATATCATCAGTAATTTTTATAACATCACTAGTCTTAAATACCCAAGTAAAAAAGCTAGGTACAAAACCCATGTACATAACTAAATTACCTTTTTCATCATAAAAATTAACATAGTTTCTATCATCAATTACTACTTGCATACCAATAACCCCTCACATTAATATTACCAAAAGAATTTTACTTTTCCAATTATATTATAGCTTTTCTAATTCCTCTCTAAGTACCATATTAGTGACTCCTGGATTTATTTTTCCCGAAGTTTTCTTCATTAATAATCCCATAATAAATCCCGTTACATTTTTACCATTTTTATAATCCTCTACTACTTTTGGATTATCTTTAAATACTTCTATCACAATCTTTCTAATTTCCTCTTTATCACTTATTTGCGATCCCATTTCCTTAGCAATAACAAGAGGATTTTTCTTTTCATTCAATGACTTAGTAAAAATATCTTTAACTTGCTTATTCGATATTTTTCCATCTGTCATCATCTTAATTATTTCACCGAAGTCTTTTGGTAAAATCTCTACATTTTCAATATGCATATTATTTTTATTCAAATAACCAAGTAAAAATCCAACAATCACATTTGCAGTCTCTTTTGGATTGACATCATTAATAATAATATCTTCAAAATAATCAGATAGTTTTTTATCTTTCGTCAAAGTACCTGCATCAATATTACTTATACCATATTCATTAATATATCTTTTCTTTCTTTCATATTCCAGTATTGGCATATTCTTCTTAATACTATCTACAAAATTATCCGTAAGTTTAATTTCTGGCAAATTAGGTTCTCGATAATATTTGTAATCAATTGCATCAACTTTTCCTCGTAAAAATTTTGTACATTTATTAACTTCATCATATCTTCTTGTCTCTTGTTCAATTACTCCATCGCTTTCTAATATTTCAGTTTGTCTCTTAATTTCAGCTTCAATAGCTTCCTTAACTGTCGTAAATGAATTAATGTTTTTCATTTCAACTCTCGTTCCAAGTTCTTTATCTTCAGGTCTTTTTAACGAAACATTAACATCGACTCTAATTTGACCCATATCTGCTCTCGCATCAGAGACATCTAAATACAAGAAAATATTTCTTAAAGCCTCCAAATATAAAATTGCCTCTTTCGAAGAATTAATACAAGGTTCTGTAACCGTCTCTAAAAGAGGTCTACCAGCTCTATTGTAATCAATTAATGAATAATTCGATAAATGCTCCATATTCGCAGTATCTTCTTCTAGATGCGTATCGTGAATGCTTATCTTTTTTTCCACACCATCAACATCAATCATCACATAACCATTAATTCCGATTGGATTTCCAAACTGCGTAATCTGATATCCTTTTGGTAAATCCGGATAATAATAATTTTTTCGATCAAAAGATAACTTCTCAGGTATCTCACAGTTAAGAGCTAACGCCACCATTAAAGACTTTCTAACAGCCTCTTTATTAACTACCGGAAGAATACCTGGATATCCAATATCGACAACCGATAAATTAGTATTAACTTCTCCCTCACCATTAGAAGCACTACTAAAATTTTTACTATTACTCTTAAGTTCACAGTGAACTTCAAGTCCAATTACAGGTATATACTTACTCATTATTCTTCACCTGCCCTTTATATCCGAGAGTACCCTCTAATTTATTTGCTATATTAAGTACCAAATAGTCTTCTTTTGCCCTCCCTGTAATATTAACTCCAACCGGCATATCTTTTACAAATCCCGATGGAATAGTTATACTAGGAAAACCACCAAAATTAGCAAGTACCAAATGATTACCAAGTATCAAATATTCATCAGATAACTTATCACTAGCCTTGTCAAATAAAGGAGCAATATCCTCGGTCGCCGGCATTATAAGTCCATCATATTTTTTAAACAGTTCATTCATTCTATCAACAATTAATCTTCGAGCTCGCGAAGCATTTAAAAATAACTTTTCCTGATTCTCTTTTTGAAGAACATAACTACCGATAACAAATCTTCTCTTAATAAGTTCTGAAAAACCCTCGGTCCTTGTCTTCATCATAATATCATTAACATTTTTCCCTTCTACCCTGCTTCCGAAAGGAATACCTGTCAAATTAGAATTATTAGAAGTAGCCTCGGCGCATGAAATAACATTATATACAGGATATATTGCCTCGAGTAAATCCATTCCAAAGTCTACTTTTTCTACTTCCATACCAAGTTCTCGGCACTTATCTATCGTATTTTCAAAATTCTTAATTATCTCTTTTAAATTATCGTTATCTGTCTTAATATTAAGAGCCTCATTTATATAAAATAACTTCTTTCCCTTAACACTATTTTCTAGATAATCTTCATATTTAATATCTTCATCAGGTAAACTTGTCATATCCTTCTCGTCATGTCCCTTAATAACATCCATAACATAACTTACATCTCTTACACTTCTTGCAATAACACCAACATGATCCAAACTGGAAGTAAAAGCAAAAAGACCATACCTCGATACTCTACCATAAGTAGGCTTATAGCCGACTACTCCGCAGTAAGAGGCCGGTTTCCTAATTGAATCTCCCGTATCACTACCAATAGCAAAAGGAACTATTCCAAGAGCAACTGAAGACACACTTCCTGAACTACTACCACCTGCCATACGATTCTTATCCCAAGGATTTCTAACTATTCCCGTATGACCTGTCGTTCCTGTTCCTCCCATAGCAAGCTCATCTAAAACAGTTTTCCCAACAAGTACTGCCCCTGCCTTCTTAAGTTTTTCATAGACAGTAGCATCATAAAGAGGAATATAATCTTTCAAAATATTCGACGAAGCGGTCGTAAGTATTCCCTTTGTCGAAATATTATCTTTAAGAACATATGGAATTCCACTAAGTTTAGAATTGCCTTCCTCTTCTTCTTTCTTTTCCAATATAGTAACAAAAGAATTATAATCACTCTGATATTTATTTCCCAAAGAAACAGCCTCATCAAATAACATATCACTAGTAACTTCATTCTTAGCCATTTTATCCCTAATCTCATCGATAAGTTTATCTGTCATTATTCCACCACCTTAGGAAGTTTAACTTTATTATCTTCATAATCCTTAACATTTATCTTCATATCATCAAAAGATATCTCATTATTAGAAATATCCTCTCTTAAACAAGAATCAGAAAGTTCTAAATCAAAAGGATAAGTCATCGGACTAACCTTATCGATATCCTTAATTTTTCCAATTAATTCCATCTGCTTTAAAGTTATATCAAACTCACTAAGTAATGTCTCGTATTCTTTATCATCCATTTCAAACATAAGTTTATTAGCAAGCATTTTTAATTCCTCTTTTGTCATATCATTTACCATATAATAATCTCCTTCTAAGTCATTAACTATTATATCATGACTTTTAAAAAAATTAAATATCATATAAATCATATAATTACAAAAAAAATAGTCAAAGCAAACATGAAAATTAAAATTTTAGTTAATAATTAAATCAAACTTGGTAATAATATTATCATAACATTACAAATAACAAATAATTTATTATAATAAAATTGGCCTAGGAGGTAGTAGTATGAAATTAGGCGAGAAGATAAAACTTTTAAGAAAAGATAAAAAGATATCTCAAGAAGAATTATCTAACATGCTCAAAATTAATCGCAATTACTTATCGAGAATTGAAACCGGAAAATCAGAGCCTACTTCATCTGTTTTAAAAAACATTGCCCTAATATTCAACATCGATTTAAATTCTCTACTTGATATTGATGAAGAAAGTATTGAAAGTAAAGACAAAATAAAATATATTACCGAAAATTGTAAATACTTACATGACAAAGATTTAGATTTCATTGTTAGAATAATCTCTGTCATGAGAGAAGAATACGTTAAAATAAACACCAAAATTGAATGATATTTATCATTCTTTTTTATATAATTTAATATGAATACCGATAAAGAAAAACTATTACAACAAATAAATATCGACATTGTTTTTTTCTTTTTAACAATAATAGAAAGCCTAGTATCTTTCTATCTGATAACCGAAAAGAAAAAAAGTGTTTTTCACGGTAATTCTATAAATAATAATACCGCTAATAACATATATAAATATAATCGAAGACTAAATTTAATTATCTGTATATATTTCTTTCTAAATGCTTACATAAGTTATCAAAATGCCACTAATGAAGAAGAAAGACATCAGGAAGGACTTTTAGTAATTGCTACCCTTTTTGCTTTGATAGGAAGTATTTTCTATTTACCACTAGGAAATAGTAATTTAATAATCGAAAATTAGTATAATTTTACCAAAACATAAAATAATATAATTGAAAGGAGACTTCATATGTTACCAAAATACTATTTAAACGATTATTTTACTCTAATAGATTCCCCTATCTTAAAAGAACGCGAATACATGAAAACAGATATCCGAGAATACCAAAACAAATATATTATTGAAATTGATTTACCTGGATTAAAAAAAGAAGACATAACTATAAATTATGAAAATGGATATCTAACTATCAAAGCAATTAAAAATACTGAACTAAAATCCGAAGTATATGTTCGAAGAGAAAGATTCTATGGCGAGATAAAAAGAAGTTTCTACATTGGAGAAAAGAAAGAGTCAGATATCAAAGCAAGTTATGAAAGTGGTATTTTAACTATCTCTTTTCCTAAAGAAGAAACTCCCAAAAAACAGACACCAAACATTGTCATCAAATAATGTTTGGTTTTTTTTACTACAAATAAGTTTTTCTAACTTTTGTCTTTTTATCTTTTTCTTCCGTCAATCTTTCGCCCATTCGGCAAACAGGTAGATAGTCTCCAAATTTTTCTTTCTGCAATTCTATCCAACTATTCAAATCAGGATTATCCCATTTATTATAGTAGATTCCTCCTAGTTCAGGATAAATATTAATCAAATGATCTCTCAAATCATCCTTTAAAGCATCTAATCCAAACTTCTCTATTTCACTGTTATAGTAGACAAAATAAGCAAGTTCGAGAACGCTCATCTTATCATAGCAACAAGTATCAATAATAATAGATAAAATTGTTTCTATATTAAAGTTTTTAACTTTCATGTATAATCTCCTCCATATTTTTTCTATTATTATACTACCATTTTTACTCCATAGCAATAAAAATATATCTTTTAATATTAAAAATTAAATGCTATAATTATCTTGAGGTGCAAATATCTATGAATATAAGTAATAAATGGAAAGACTATGAATGCCTTAAGACTGGCGATGGTGAAAAATTAGAAAGATGGAAAAATATCATTCTAAATAGACCTGACCCTCAAATCATCTGGAGTAAAAAAAGCACTTGGGATAAATGTGATGCTCACTATCACCGAAGTAGTAATGGTGGTGGATATTGGGAGTTCAAAAATAAACTTCCCGAATACTGGACAATAAATTATAAAGAATTGACATTCAAAGTATCTCCTACTAACTTTAAACATACCGGTATCTTTCCTGAGCAGGCCTCCAACTGGGATTTTATCGAAGATAAAATAAAATCATATATGAAAAATCATAAAGAGATGCGTATTTTAAATCTTTTTGCCTACACTGGCTGTGCTACAATGGCCTCTGCTAGTGCTGGAGCAACCGAAGTTGTACATGTCGACGCTTCCAAAAGTATTAACGAATGGGCTAAAGAAAATATGCGCCTTTCTAACCTCGAAGATAAAACCATCAGATTTATCACTGATGATGTTATAAAATTTATCGAAAGAGAAAAAAGAAGAGATCGTACCTATCACGGTATCATTATGGACCCACCGAGTTACGGAAGAGGTCCAAATAAAGAAGTATGGAAGTTCACCGATGATTTTTCAGTATTATTAGAAAAAGTAAAAGATATTCTGGACGAAGATTTTTCTTTTCTATTAATAAGTAGTTACACTACTGGTATAAGTCATCTTTCACTTGAAAACATATTAAAATTAAACTTTCCTAATTTAAAAATAGAAACCGGAGAAAATACTCTTCCCGTAACTGAAGATAATTTAATTCTCCCATGTGGTATTTATGGAAAAGTTACCAAAGATTAACATTATCTATGAAGATAATCATCTTCTAGTAGTAGAAAAGCCTATTAACATCCCAGTCCAAGAAGATTCAAGTGGCGATATTGATTTACTTACCATTTTAAAAAGATATCGTATTAAAAATGAAAACAAAAAAGGAGATGCCTATCTCGGATTAGTTCACCGCCTCGATAGACCAGTATCCGGTATCATTGTATTTGCTAAAACTTCCAAAGCCGCAACTAGATTATCTAAGCAAATTCAAAATAATACTTTTCATAAAACCTATTTTGCTGTTATCGAAGGTAAAATAAAAGAAGAAGGTATTTTTGAAGACTATCTCACTAAAGATAAAAAAACGAACACAAGTTATGTTACCGACAAAGAAAAAGGAAAGTACTCCAAACTAGAATATAAAGTTTTATCAAGTAAAGAAAATATGTCATTAGTAAAAATTAAATTAATAACTGGTCGTTCTCATCAAATAAGAGTTCAGTTTTCTACTAGAGGTCATCCCTTAGTTGGAGACTCTAGATATGGAAATAACATCAGTAATATAAATATTGCCCTCTTTTCCCAAAGTATAACCTTTCTTCACCCAATAACTAAAAAAGAACTAACTTTTTCTCTAGAAATTCCAAATAGATACCCCTTTAATATCTTTAAATAATGTACTATAATTTATATATAGCAAATAAAATATAATTCTTTATTATTTCTAACCAAATACTAACACAATAAATAAAAATATGTTATAATAAATAATATTTTAAAAATTTAATTAAATATAATTATAAAGGAGGAAAAATATGAGATTATATAATTCACTTACCGATAAGATAGAAGAATTTATATCTATTGAAAAAGGAAAAGTATCGATGTATGTCTGTGGACCCACCGTCTATAACTACGTTCACATTGGCAATATGAGACCAGTAATCACCTTCGATATGTTATACAAGTATTTTAAATATCTCGGATATAAAGTAACATATGCTTCCAATTTTACTGATATTAATCCTAAAATAACCAAAGCAGCCGAAGAATTAGGAATAACTGAAAGAGAAGTCGCCGATAAATTTATTAAAGCATACTTAGAAGACCTTAAAAATTACAATTGTAGTGAAATAGATAAAAGGCCCAAAGTAATTGAACATTTAGACGATATATTTGCGTTTATCCAAAAACTAATTGAAAAAGATTATGCTTATGTTGTCGATGGAGATGTCTATTTTCGAGTATCAAAAGTAAAAGATTACGGTATCTTATCTAATCAAGATATAAATGTCTTAGTAGCGGGTTCCAGAGTTGATATCGACGAAAAGAAAGAAGATGCCCTAGACTTTGCCCTTTGGAGAAAGACCAATCACGGCGAACGATTTAAAAGTCCATGGGGAATGGGAATTCCTGGCTGGCATACCGAATGTGTCGTCATGATAAATAAATTATTCGGTCCTAAAAT
>CANQKK010000031.1 GCA_947624475.1 uncultured Bacilli bacterium | reverse complement strand
GGAACTTTAAGTCTCATACTCCTTTGAACATTTAGAAAATCGACAAAGATTCCTTGGGCAGTTTCTGGTCTTAAATAAATTGTCGATTTATCATCTTCAGTAACACCTTGGAAAGTTTTAAACATCAAATTAAATTGCCTGATACCGGTAAAGTTACTCTTCCCACACTTTGGACAAGTTACTTTGTTTTCTTTAATATAATTCATCATTTCATCTTCGGTCATGGAGTCTCCTATCGAAGAATTTGAAAAATTATTTATTAGATTATCTGCTCTATGTCTTGTTTTACATTCACGGCAGTCGATTAATGGATCAGAAAAAGTCTTCAAGTGGCCAGATGCTTCCCATGTTTTGGGATTCATGAGAATGGCCGAATCGATACTAACATTATGAACATCCTCTTGAATAAACTTTTTCTTCCAGGCGTTTTTTACGTTATCTTTTAGTAGTACTCCGACAGGTCCGAAGTCCCAAGTATTAGCAAGTCCGCCATAAATTTCACTTCCCTGAAAAATAAAGCCGTACTGCTTACATAGATTAACCATTTTATCCATTGTTAGTTTTTCCATTTTATACCTTCTTTCACGATATTTATATAATACTATATTTTTAAATGTTTGTAAATATTATTTAATTACTTCATAAATGAGGTCATAACTATCTATTGGAGTGGTGCTTACAGTAAATAATTTATCTTCTTCAATACTAGGAAAATCTTTATTAGAGTAGAGAGTTAATATGGTATCTCCAATTTCTACTTTGTCGTTGATATTTTTGTTTATAATAATCCCTGCCGAATAATCTAACTTATCTTCTTTATTTTGACGACCTGCTCCTAGATTCATAGAAAGTTTAGCAAGTTCTAAAGAATATAAATTAGATAGATAGCCTTCTTTACTACTTTTTACTTCGTAAGTATTTTTACTCTTTGGTAATTTGGTTATATCACCGTTTTGATATTTTATAAATTCTAATAGTTTGCTATATGCTTTCTTTGATTTCAATGAGTCTAATACTTTTTCTTTGGCCTCGTCGTATGTTATATTTAAGCCTAATGATACCATGTTAGAAGATAATTCAATGCATAAGTTATATAGGTTACTTTCTTTGTTGTAATATAGTACTTCAATGGCTTCTAGTACTTCGAGAGAATTACCAATATTATTTCCGAGAGGAATATTCATGTTAGTTAAAAGACAGATAATGTTCATGTTGTTTTGCTTACCTATTTTTATCATGAGATTAGCGAGTCTTCTTCCATCATCTAAATTTTTCATGAGGGCTCCATCTCCTATTTTGATATCTAAAACGAGATTAGGAGAACCTGAGGCAACTTTTTTACTCATAATGGAGGATGCTATTAGTGGTATTGATTCAGTAGTTCCTGTTACATCTCTTAGAGCATAAATTTTTTTATCGGCTATTGCTACGCTTTCAGTTTGGCTAGTTATAGCCATGCCAATAGTTTTTATTTCTTCGATAAATTTTTCTTTACTTAAATTTACTTCAAAACCAGGAATCGACTCTAATTTATCGATAGTACCTCCAGTAAAGCCTAAGCCTCTTCCCGACATTTTGGCAACCTTACAACCACATGAAGAAACTATCGGCGCTATTATTAGAGTAGTTTTATCTCCGACACCACCAGTAGAATGTTTGTCGACAACGTTAGTTAAATTACTTAAATCTATTTTACTACCAGAGTTAATCATATATTTAGTAAGACTTATTACTTCATCATCGTTCATATCATTTAAAACGATAGCCATCAGAAGAGCGGACATTTGATAATCTTTTATTTCACCAGATACAAATCCGTTTACAACATACTTTATTTCTTCATCAGTAAGGGATTCTTTATTTTTCTTTTTAGTAATGATATCTACTATATTCATTTTCTTATCCTCCTATAATTATTTTAGCATAACTAATTTTAAAATACAATTTACAATATAAAAAATGGAACTGTATAGTCCATTATTTATTTTTTTCTTTCTTCTTGTCGTGATTCCAAATGATATTAGTTTTAACTACTAACAACAATGTCAAGATGAATAAAATTGCATAGATGATGATACCGTATTTATTAGTTCCGAGGACTTTATTTCCTACAGCGTATACAATCGATGCTAAGGCAAACAAAATATCAACTAGGTAAATAACAAGAACGGTTTTAGTTTGTGAAAGTTTTAATTTCAATAGTTGATGATGGAGATGGTTCTTGTCTGGCATTCCAAGTGGTTTATGATTCACAATTCTTCTTATGATTGCGAAAAGAGTATCCATAATAGGAATGGCAAGTAATAATATCGGTACAATAAATGATGTTAAGGTTATATTTTTAAATCCAAGAAGTGCTATGACTGCGATGATATATCCTAAGAACATACTACCGGAGTCTCCCATAAATATTTTGGCAGGATGAAAGTTATGAACTAAAAAACCTAACATAATAAATGTTAAAATGACATCTAGTCCATTAGAGTTATTTAATATAAGTGCAATTATTCCAACGGTTAGAAAATAAATACTAGATATTCCTGAAGATAAGCCATCTAAGCCATCGATCAAATTGATGCAGTTGATGATAGCAACAATAAAGATAATAGTTATTGGATAAGCAAAAATTCCAAAATCGAGATATAGACCAAAAGCAGATACATCTTGCAAAATGATGCCTCCATAGAGAGGGACAACTGCTGCTCCGACTATTTGTCCTATCAACTTATACTTGGCAGGTATAGGTTTAATATCATCAAATATTCCCGTAACTAGTATTATAAAACTTCCTATTAGAACAGCATTCATTTGAACTGAATGAAGTCCAAAAAGCATATATCCGAGTAAAAAGCCAGCGTATATTCCTAGCCCACCGAGTCTTGGAATTGGTACCTTATGGACTTTTCGTTCGTTTGGTACATCCATTGCCCCAATAAATACTGCTATTTTTTTAACAATTGGGATAAATAAAGCAGTAAATAAAAATGTTGTCATTATCATTAAAGGTATTTCTTTTGGTTCCATTACTACAACTCCTCATAAAAATATTATAACTATATTATATACCATTTTTAGGGTTTTATCAAATTTTTATAGTTGCTTATACATTAACTGTATTTTTTAATAATTGCATCTACTATTTTTTTGCTAGCGGTTCCATCACCATAAGGATTGCTTGCCCTACTCATCTTATCGTACTCTTTTTTATCATTTAATAGTTTGGTTGTTTCAGTATATATTACTTTTTCTGAAGTTCCGACTATTTTTAAAGTTCCTGCTTCAATTCCTTCTGGTCTTTTAGTAGTATTTCGAAGTACTAATACGGGTTTTCCTAAAGATGGTGCTTCTTCTTGAATACCGCCGGAGTCAGTTAAAATAAGATAACTTTTGGCTATTAGATTATGAAAATCAGTTACTCCTAGCGGTTCGATAATTTTTATTCTATCAGCGCCATCAAGTACTTCCGATGCTATTTTTCTTATTTGAGGATTTAGATGGATAGGA
Organism: uncultured Bacilli bacterium; assembly: GCA_947624475.1. Classification (GTDB taxonomy): domain Bacteria; phylum Bacillota_I; class Bacilli_A; order RF39; family UBA660; genus CAG-302. The sequence goes on along the minus strand of CANQKK010000031.1, from coordinate 4,637 downwards.
TATACTACTTTGATATTTTTATTTTCTTCTACTATTCTTTTAATAGCCTTAAAAATATTGTACATTGGCTCTCCTAGATTTTCTCTTCGGTGAGCAGTAAGTAAAATTAATTTAGAGTCTCCTAGCCAATCAAAAATTTCGTGATAGTAATCATTCTTAACAGTATATTTCATAGCATCAATTGCGGTATTCCCCGTAACATAAATTTTATCTTCAGGTATATTTTCTTTAAGTAAGTTATTCTTACTTAAAAGGGTTGGAGCAAAGAGCATATCCGCTACTCGATCGACCATCTGCCTATTTGCTTCTTCAGGGAATGGTGAATATTTGTCATATGTACGAAGCCCGGCTTCGACATGTCCGATATCTATTTTATTATAGAATGCTGATATAGTACTTACAAAGGTTGTCGTCGTGTCACCGTGAACAAGAACGATGTTTGGCGTTTCTTTTTTTATTATATCTTCCAATTCAAGGATAACTTTAGAAGTTATTTCCGACAATGTCTGACCATTTTTCATGATATTTAAATCATAGTCTGGTTTGATATTAAAGATATTTAAGACTTGATCTAGCATTTCACGATGTTGGGCAGTCACGCAGACAATACTTTTTATTTCATTTCTAGTTTCTAACTCTTTTATTAAGGGAGCCATTTTTATTGCTTCTGGTCTCGTTCCAAAGATAGTCATTACTTTAATCATTTATTTACCTCTTTACTTTTTATATTCATAATTTCTACTATAATAGTAATTTACATTTGTGTATTCATCTAGTAAATCTTTATAAGCAGTATCATCTTTATATACAAATTTTCCATCTTCTTTGTAGTAATAATTTGATATTACGTCTATATTGGATTTTAAATCGTTCATATATTGAAGATATTTATTTCCTTTTTCACCCATAAGATCAAATAATTCATTCATAAGGAAGATTGGACTGATGTTTTCACCCTCACCTACAAAATCATTATTAAATATCCTTTTAGCAGCATCATTTCCATAAATAACATAAGGAGTCTCGTAATAATTTTTAAATCCTTCAATAGTCCCTAAATCAAGATTGATACCTAACTCATTATATGCTAAAGCATTTTCTCCCAGATAAGGATTATGGTCGCCAAAGAAAACGACAATAGTTGGTTCTTCTTCTTTTTCAAAATAATCGATTAATTTAGCGAGTGCCTCATTAGTTTTCTTTATGCCACTAAAATATTCGTTTATAGTATTATAACCTTCTTCACTATATCCTTTATTGTCAAAGAAGAATTCTTTTTCAGAATAATTTTCAGAATAGTAAGGTCCATGATTTTGATAAGTTACGGAAAAATTAAAGTACGGCTTACCTTCCTTTTTAGAGTTCTCATAGCCTTCGATAATATAATCAAAGAAATCATTATCATTTAGGAAACCTTCTTGTTCATTACAAAAAGTATTTTCACAGTAATAATACTTATCGAAACCTAAATTGATGTCAACACTAGCTCTATTGTAAAAGGCTCCATATGCCGGATGCATGGCTTCAACTTTATAGCCTTGTTCTTTAAAATACCATGGATAAGAATTAGTTAATTTACGATATGGTGGATGATTATAATAACCTGTTAAAAAGTCTCTCTCCGTTACAATTGTTCCACCGCCAAAAATTGTTGTAACTAATGATCCACTTATAGATTTATCTTCTATTTCGTGAAATTTTGCATATATATCTTCATTAAAATCGATAACTCCAAATTTGGAAAAATCGTTATATGCTTCAAGCATAATGGAAATGATATTAACTTTTTTATTATCTTCAAGATCTTCGTAAGTATATTTATCAAGTATTTCTTTGGCTTTTTTGGCATCATAATTATCTGGTTTAACATCAATAGCATCTTTAATAGTATAGACAAAAGGATATAGTAATCCTCGAATTTGATATTGCCGAGTTGTTATCCAAATATTTATTAAGTCAGTATTACCAACGCTATTATAAACTTCTTGATTCTGGTATATGGTGGCATAACTACTGGTAATTAAAACAATGGTTAAAGTGATAGCAAGAAGATGTTTTTTGATATTAAGTTTTATTTTCTTTACATATCTTTTTAAATAGAAAAAGATAACAATGGAGATAATAATTATTGCTATAGTATACCATCTCATGACAATTCCGTATCTTTCTTTCATAATAAATGCTTCTTTTATAATTGTTAAATCTTCGAATTTAACAATGTCATCACGAAACATTAATTTAGTTTGATTAGCTATTCCTAAAATAATAATTAACGCCGAATTGATAAGAAATGATATATGAATTCTTTTAGTAAGTACAGAAAAGAATAATACTAATAGTAGGACAATTAGAAAATTTAATATGAAAAGAAGAGGCTCAAAATAAGAAATAATCATTTTCATATCTAATAAATAGTTAGTAAAGCAAAAACTTATTAATGTTAAAAGAAATGAAACAGCAATAATAACGAGAAATTTGATAAAATTTTCATTAGTTGGTTTTCTTTTAGGAAGATATTTAATTCGATTGTTGTGAACAAGGAAAATTTTATTAGCATTAATATTTAATAAATTATCTTTTCTTCTGATATAAAGTTTATTAGCTTTCGTCAAGTTTTCAACATTTTTTAAATACTCATCTAATTTAACTTCATAGTTTTCATCTAATTCATAAGCTATTATTTTCTTACCTAAATTATTTGGTATGAGTATATTGGGTATTCTGTCGACGATAATATCTCGATTATCTTCAATATAATCATTTAACTTTTTCTTTTTATAAAATTCTTTTACTTCTTTATCAATATTTTTTATTTCTTTAAGATATTTAAACTTCTTTTTTTCGTATATGTCTTTTTTAGATTTAAATATCAATGATAAAAGATAACAGAAAAAATTATATAAAAGAAATTTTAATAACTTAATATTCTTTTTTAAGCAGTGGAAAAAGAAAGCTCGATTTACATTACCATGATAAATTATTTTGTTGTATTCAAAGATATTATTTTTCATAAAATCACCATCTTTCTCTTTAATTATAGCAAAAATTCAGTTAAAATAAAAGACTTTTGGACAAAGCAAAAGCCTTTACTTAAATAACTAAAATCTAAAATATATAAATGGATTATAGCTAGAACTTACTAAATAAACTATACATACCGCAAATAAACCTAATAATATTACATCAGTTATAATATTATATACAGTATTATCTTTATATTTTTTTCTTATTTTATCGATAACAGGGAAAGATAAAATAATAGCAGGAATCAAATAAATAATTGCATTAAATGTAACTAAATTATCTGATAAAATAGTCGTCCAATCAGTTTTATGATAACTAAACATTAATTTTATAAATAATAATAACTCGCTTAAATTATTAGCTCGGAAAATCATCCAACCGATCATAATAATTAGAAATGTATACATCCAATTTATTATTTTAGGTAATTTTTTTAATACTTTATCAAAGAATAATTTTTCGAATAAGAGAAGAAAAGCATAAAATAAGCCCCATATAATAAAATTCCATGCTGCTCCATGCCAGAAGCCTGTCAAAAGCCAAACAATTAAAATGTTTCTTATCCATTTAATTTTACTTACTCTATTACCTCCAAGAGGAATATATAAATAATCTCGAAACCAACTAGATAATGATATATGCCATCTTCGCCAAAATTCAGTTACAGATTTGGAAATATAAGGATAATTAAAGTTTTCAAGGAAATGGAAACCAAATATTTTACCGAGGCCAATAGCCATATCACTATAACCTGAAAAGTCGAAATATATTTGAAGAGTATAAGTTAATGTGCCAAGCCATACTATTGATGTACCAAAGGCTTCAGTATGATTATTAAAGACCATATCGGCAAGAAGAGCCATTTGATTAGCAATAATTATTTTTTTCGATAAACCAATAATAAATCTTTTAGTACCATCGATAATATCATTTAAATTCTCTTTACGATTATCAATTTCTTCTTCAATAGTTTCGTAGCGGACAATTGGACCCGCTATTAACTGAGGAAATAATGACACATATAGGGATAATGATATAATATTTTTTTGAACCTTAATTTTTTTGTTATATAAATCGATGATGTATGATAATATTTGAAAGGTATAAAAACTTATTCCAATAGGGAGAATTATAGATAAACTTTTGATATTAGACTTGAGAAGAGCATTAATATTTCCTATGAAAAAATCAGTATATTTAAAGAAAATGAGATTTCCTACTACTAGAATAATACAGATTATTAAACTTATTTTTTTAGGTATCTTCTTTTTTTCTCGATCAAATTTATCGATAATTAAACCAAAAAAGTAGACAATTAGAATAGTTATAAGCATCAAAAAAATATATTTTGGTTCTCCCCAAGCATAGAAAAGAAGTGAAAAAAGAAGTAAAATGATATTTTTAATCTTACGAGGTTTTACAACAAAATACAAAATCATAAGAACTGGTAAAAAACCAAAGAGAAACGTTAAACTACTAAATAACATATTTACACCTCCAAATTGAATTCTTCCATTCTAAAGTAATCAATATTACCAATTAGTAAAACTTTATCGATGTTGTTTTCTTCAAGATATTTTTAATAATTAAAAATATCTTGAAGAAAACAACAT
>CANQKK010000030.1 GCA_947624475.1 uncultured Bacilli bacterium | reverse complement strand
AGATGATATTGAGCATTAATTACCTACCATTAAACCAATATAAGTAATAGTTGTAAATATCTACACCACTCGCACCAGAAAGATATTAAACCCGAACTGTTATAGTTTGGGTTTTAAAATACTAAAATTTATGATATAATGCTCATCTGAGCAAAAGTTTCCTCCAGTTTCACCTTTCCTTCTTCAATAAATAAGCCCAAGGAAGATCGGCACAAATTATGTCACATTTTTAGTTAGTATTTGTTATATCAATTTTCATTTATCCTCCTAAAAATTGTAATATTCTTTAACATTATTATATTCTAATTTCTTAAAAAACATTTTCCCAGCAACTGTAGGATTTAATTGTTGAACTTTTGAAATATCAAATGTTACAGACGAACCGTCATCATCACAGTCATCAACATAAACGAAGAATAATGGCGTAATCTTATATCCAGATATTTTTCCGTTCCCTCCTCTTTCAGTTCTTATACCTAGTCGATCTTTATTAACGGTTATAATATCACCATTGAAAACCGCACCCAATTCCCTTAAAAATCTTCTTAAAGTATTTGGTGTCCATACATTATAATGATTTCTTCCAGCAGATCTAATTTCTCCCTCAATTTCAGCCCATAATGATACTTGATTAACAGGTAGCATTACTAAATATCCATTAATATCTTCTGTACAAATTACATCAGCATACTTTTTGCTATAATTATTTGTAACCGCAATATTAACACTTTCTGGACTAAAATCATGAATATTGTTTCCAATTACTTCAAAAAAATTTAATCCTATATGTTCAGATAACATATCATGAAATTGTGGATATCTTTCATTAAAATCATCAGTAATTTTTAACAAACCATCTTCCCCATATTTAGGTAAATCTGGTTCACTAGTTTTTGCTCCTGGTTCTTTAAATTCAATTGTAAATATATTTAAATCAATTGCTGTAATTAATGCACTATCAATACCATTACAACCACCTGCTTGGATTAGCATTCTTGATTTATCACTATTTGTATAAACATATCTTGGATAGAGAAAATAAGATTTTAACAATTCTTCAATATTGCTTGGAATAACATTATCTCTTTCTAAACAATTATAAAAATTATCAAGATGTAACATATTAGCAAATGTTTGAGCATAAACGCACTCGCTAAATACTGCTGATTGAATATTTTTACCTGATTCGTAACTTTTTATAATTTGATGAGAAAGTGCTGGACATTTCAATTCTAAAAAAGGAAAATCAAAAGCATCATCTCTAGAAGTCGCTCTTTTCCATAACGCATCTCTTTCTACTTTATCAAAAATAACTTTTGTTTTTTCCATAGAATAAAATTCTTTCATTATCTCTTTCTGTAACTTTGTTAAAGGTACTTTATTCATTACAATCAACTCCCTTCATATAAATTATTTATAAAAATCTATTGTAACAACCGCCAAAGAAAAAATGTTCTTCATAATTTCTTCTTTTAAAAAATTAATGTTTTTATCTACTACTTCATATCTTTTACCAGTTAATTTTTCAAAATCATTTATTGTCTTTAAATATATATTTCATTTCAATCTTCCATTTTCATCTAAAAAAACTTTTTCAAATTATATTAAGACTAAATTTATTACTATCATTATTATATTTTTTTATCATTTCCTTATCAAAAGCAATAAAATATTGATCTATTACTTCTTAATTTCATCAGATTCTTCACAATCTATAAAAAACTTATTTGAATGAACTTGATCAAAGATTTTAGATTCATCATTGCATCCTAAAATTTTTAATATCTTTGAATTAATCATATCTTTATATTTTTCAGGAAATTTAATATTTTCTTGAACTACACCAGCATTGACTTTAGTAGAAATATATTCTCGTTCTTTTGATATCATTTTTTTAGCAATTATTTTAAAATCTTCTTTATCTTCATCACTTAAAATATCAAAAGGAACAGGCATACTATTTAATAAATTTGAAGAATATGTTATTCCCCCATCATAGATACGCCACCACCAATATGTAAAACTTGAATTTATAAAACAGTACAAGAAATAATATACATCTTCAGAATTAGCATAAAATGTTATTGAACCTCCTCTGCTTAATTTTGTTGATGAAGCAGTTGTGTTATATCTACATGTATTAGGAATATCTATCATATATTCATTTGGTTGCTTTGTAGTTAAATCTCTTATTAATAATTTAGAATTATCAATCCAACTATCATATATTTGTTTTAAATTTTTTGATATTTTTTTAAATGATTTATTATTTTCATCTACAATTTGAATATCATCGTTTATTGTTGCCTCCAAAACATCACACTTTAATAATTTTTTTCTTTCCTCATTTTTAAACCTAATCATTGGAGAAACTCTAAAGCCCTTATTTTTTGATGAAGAATTCAACACTGTAATTGCTGCTCTAACAGAGTTTGAAGTATTGGTATTAAAAATACCATGTTTTCTTCCACAAAAAATATTACCCGGAACATTATCAAATATTACAATAAATCCGTTACCCAATTCACACATTTCTTTTCTCAATGAATAAAATTTATTCCCAGAAACAAAACTATATGGTGTAATTATTACTGTTGATTTACTTTGAGAGAAAATTTTATCCATAAACGAAGAATACAATTCATGAGAATCATTAATTACATCGGTCGAAAGCCAATTATCCGAAATCTTTTGTACTACTGCATAAGGAGGATTAGATATTGTTTTACAATTATTAGGTAATACAATATCTTTATCTAAAAAATCACAGTAAACATCATGTATAGAATCACATAAATCCTGACCATATTTAACTAATAAAGACGTTTTACATACTTTTAAAGCAACTCGGTCATAATCATATAAATATATTCTTTCTTTTCTTAAAAGTTCTAATGCTTTTTTTTCACCTATATAATCCAAATATGTTAGTATCAATTTCCCTGTACCACATGCAACATCACAGACATTATCTCCTTCACACCTATCAAACCATTGACTCATAACCATTGCAACATCATCAGGAGTATAATACTGACCACTTTTTTTCTTTTTAATTTTATCCTCTGTTGCCAAACCAATTTCATACATTTCTCCAAAATTGGCAATCTTAATTAATTCATTTTTTTCGCCGAATTGTAATATATAACTACATATATTATCCCAAGTTTTACTCAATCCATTTATTTCAACATCATTTAAATATTGATCGATACTATAATTATCAAGTTTTTTTATTTCTTCTTTAGAAAGATTAAATATTAAAACAGAGTTAAGATTTTTTAAATCATTGGACTTATTGAATAATGATAATTGTTTTATTTTTTTTGACATAAAAACCCTCCCTCTATTAGATACTTACGTATATAAGTATATCATTTTTTAATTTATAAGAAAACAAATTAATAAAAATTACTTCATTTTTTTACTTTATTAAAATTTTTAATAGCTTCAATAATATATTAAGACATCATTATCATAACTTACTTAGATTGAATTAAAAATTATTTATCGCAATTTTTTTCACCTCCTTAAACTTGCCAAAAAAATATAATTTTTTAGCAAAAAAGACCAAGATTATTAAAAATCTCAGTCTAATTTTAATTTACATAATTATTATTATGAGTCACCCAGTTTATCTCAAAATCTTCTAGCATCATTATTATAAGCAATTATTTAAATAATTGCAGAACGCCTTTACGGACTATTTGTTCTCCTTTTCACGGATAGCCGCTTGAGCAGCAGCAAGTCTTGCAATAGGCACTCTATAAGGAGAACAAGATACATAATTTAATCCAATATTGTGACAGAATTCAACTGAAGAAGGATCCCCTCCATGTTCACCACAAATACCTAGTTTGATATTACTTCTTGTTTTTCTTCCTTTTTCAACAGCCATTTTGATTAAACTACCCACTCCAACTTGATCTAATTTAGCAAATGGATCAATTTCATAAATTTTATTCTGATAATAAGCATCTAAGAATTTAGCAGCATCATCACGTGAAAATCCAAATGTCATCTGTGTCAAGTCATTAGTACCAAAAGAGAAGAATTCAGCCTCTTTAGCAATTTCATCTGCCGTAAGGGCAGATCTTGGTATTTCGATCATTGTACCGATATGATATTCCATATCAGAACCTTTTTCTTTCTTAACCTTTTCAGCAGTTTCAATAACGATATCCTTAACAAATTTAAGTTCTTTAGCTTCTCCCACTAGCGGAATCATTATCTCTGGAACAATATCGTATCCATCTTCTTCTTTTACCTCGATAGCGGCTTCCATTAGAGCTCTCGTCTGCATTCTAGCAATTTCCGGATAAGTAACGGCAAGTCTACATCCCCTATGTCCCATCATCGGATTAAATTCATGAAGCTCAGTACACTTATTCTTAATTTTTTCGACAGTTACTCCCATATCATTTGCAAGTATTTCAATTTCTCCATCATCAGTAGGTAAAAATTCATGTAGTGGTGGATCCAAATATCTAACCGTCATAGGAAGATTTTTAAGTTCCTTGTACATTGCCTTAAAGTCACCCTTTTGGAAAGGGATAAGTTCTGATAATGCTTTTTCTCTTTCCTCGACAGTATCAGATAAAATCATTTCTCTAATCTTAAGAATTCTATCTTCTTCAAAGAACATATGCTCGGTACGACATAATCCTATACCCTCTGCTCCAAGTTCGATAGCCTTCTTCGTATCTCTAGGATTATCGGCATTAGTTCTAACTTTTAAAGTTCTATACTTGTCAGCCCATTCCATAATTCTACCAAAGTCACCACTTACAGTAGCCTCGTTAGTCTTAACATCACCTTTATATACTTTACCAGTAATACCATCTAATGAAATATAATCTCCTTCATGGAAAGTATATCCACCTAAAGTAAATTCCTTAGCCTCTTCATCAATTGTAATAGCACCGCATCCTGCTACGCAACAAGTTCCCATTCCACGAGCAACGACAGCAGCATGAGATGTTCTTCCACCTCTTACAGTAAGAATACCTTGGGCAGCAACCATTCCTTCGATATCTTCAGGAGTAGTCTCAAGTCTTACTAAAATAACTCTCTCTCCTTCTCCACCCGTTCCAAGTCTCTTGGCATCTTCGGCATTAAATACGACCTTACCAGCAGCAGCACCAGGTGAAGCAGGAAGTCCCTCTCCTATTACTTCAGCATTTTTAAGAGCCTCAGCATCAAAAGTTGGATGAAGTAATTGATCTAAACTTTTAGCCTCAATTCTCATGACCGCTTCTTTTTCATCAATCATACCCTCATCAACTAAATCACAGGCAATTTTAATAGCAGCATGAGCAGTTCTCTTACCATTTCTCGTTTGTAAGAAATATAATTTACCCTCTTGAATAGTAAATTCCATATCCTGCATATCACGGTAGTGGTCTTCTAACTTCTGAGCTAGAGTCATAAACTGCTCGTAACATTCAGGTAAATCCTCTTCTAACTTAGTTATAGGTTCAGGCGTCCTAACTCCTGCTACGACGTCTTCTCCTTGGGCATTAATTAAGTATTCACCATAAATACCCTTCTCTCCTGTAGCAGGATTTCTCGTAAAGGCAACACCAGTACCCGAAGTATCTCCCATATTTCCAAATACCATTGATTGAATATTGACAGCGGTACCCCAATCACCTGGTATGTCGTTCATTCTACGATATACAATAGCTCTAGGATTATCCCAAGACCTAAACACTGCCTTAATAGCCCCCATAAGTTGTTCTTTAGGTTCTTGTGGAAACTCCTCACCATTCATATTATCACTGTATACTTTTTTAAACCTCTTGACAAGTTCTTTCAAATCATCGACAGTAAGTTCTGTGTCGTAGCAGACACCTTTCTCTTCTTTTAATTCATCGATAATTTTTTCAAAGAAAGACTTGTTAACTTCCATTACGACGTCAGAATACATCTGAATAAATCTTCTATAAGAGTCGTAAGCAAATCTAGGATTGTTTGTCTTTTTAGCAAAGCCTTCTACCGAAATATCATTAAGACCCAAATTAAGAATAGTATCCATCATACCCGGCATCGAGGCTCTAGCACCACTTCTTACCGAAACCAAAAGAGGCTCTTCGCTATCGCCAAACTTCTTACCCATTAGTTTCTCTAATTCCTCTAGAGCATCAAATATCTGTTTCTGTATCTCCTCAGATATTTCTTTATTATCATCATAATATCTTGTACAAGCCTCAGTTGTAACTGTAAAACCTTGAGGTATAGGAAGTCCTAAATTGGTCATTTCGGCCAAATTCGCCCCTTTTCCTCCAAGTAAATTTCTCATATCTTTGTTTCCTTCTTTAAAGGAATATACATATTTTGTCATTTCTATCAACTCCTCACCTTTACAATAATACCAAAACCAGCAAAAAAAGGCAACATTTTTTTACCCATTTTACTGATTTTTTTGCCCATTTTACTGATTTTTCCAATTTATTAAATATTAACACCTATTATTTTCTATTTCATCTCTTTAATAGCAATCGTCGCTGCCAGACTACCATCTGAAACAGCAGTTGTAAGTTGTCTTAACATCTTTTCTCTCGTATCTCCTGCCACATATATCCCATCGCTCTTCGTACGAACTTCATCAGTTGCTTTTATATAACCATTCTCATCAATATCGACGACATTAGAAAAAGCCTCATTCTCCGGTTTTTGCCCGACAGCAATAAATAGACCATCGATATCCAAAGTTTTCTTATTATTCAAATTATCTTTAATAGTTATACTCTCTAACTTACCCTTTCCACTAACTGATATAATATTCGAGTTCAAAATAATTTCGACATTATCTCTATCCTTTAATTCACCCAAATACCTATCATCGCCACGAAAACTATCCCTTCGGTGAATTAGATATACTTTGCTTGCTATATCAGATAAATAAATTGCCTCTTCTAAAGCCGTATTTCCTCCCCCATTTACAGCGACAACTTTATTCTTATAGAAGTTTCCATCACATGTAGCACAGTAAGATACTCCCTTACCAATATAATCTTCTTCTCCATCGATATTTAGTCTTCTATTTACGGCTCCATTAGCAATAATAACACTCTTTGCCTTATATTTACCCTTATTAGTTACCACAGTCCTATCCTCATTAATCTTAACCACAGTCTCATACTTTATCTCAGCACCGAGTCTCATTACCTGATTATATAAATTAGTAGCAAAATCATAACCCGAAATAACTTCGATACCAGGATAGTTTTCTATCTTGTTAGCATTAATTATTTGACCGCCATAACTTTTCGCCTCTAATAATAAAACTTTCTTATTAGCTCGAAGAGCATATAGTGCCCCCGTAAGACCAGCAGGACCAGCACCCACTATAATAATATCATACATAATTTTCACCTTAATATATTATCCCTTTCTCTATATTTTACTTTAATTCAATTAATTTATTAAAGTTTTACTATATATAATTATGAAGTATCATTAAAATTTTTAAACCTAAAAACATAAAAATACCTATTACTTCAAATAACTTTCAAAAAGACCTTTCACTGATACTTTTAAACTTATACCAATACTAATCTCACATAAATTATATCATTTATACCTCAAGATGTAAATTAATGAAAAAAATTCATTTTTCTAATCAAACAAACTAAAAATCACAATATTTTTTCCAAATTCAAAATCGCAAAAAAGTCCGAAAATTTCGGACTTTTGAAATACATAAAATAAATATTTCTTAACGTTTACTAAACTGTGGTGCTCTTCTCGCAGCCTTTAATCCATATTTCTTTCTTTCCTTAACTCTTGGATCTCTAGTTATAAATCCATTAGCTTTAAGAACTTTTCTATATGAATCCTCATTCGCCTCATTTCCAGCATCATAAAGAAGTAATGCTCTTGTAATACCTAATCTAATAGCACCAGTTTGTCCTGAAAAACCACCACCACTTACTTTTGCATCGACATCAAATGTCTTCTCATTATCAGTTACTACTAGTGGTTGTTTTAAATCCATAACTAATACCTCATAAGGCATATATTCACTTACATCTCTTCCATTTACAGTAATTTTACCAGTACCAGGAGTTAAAGTAACCTTAGCAACAGAGCCTTTTCTTCTACCAGTTCCATAAAAACTTTTCTTCTCCTTAGCCATTATTTATTACCTCCTAGTTCTAATTTTTTTGGCATTTGTGCATTATGTGGATGCTCTTCTCCAGCATATACAAATAATTTCTTATACATACTTCTTCCAAGTCTATTATGAGGAAGCATTCCCTTAACTGCTCTTTCGACCATTTCAACTGGATAATTTTCTTTCATC
>CANQKK010000029.1 GCA_947624475.1 uncultured Bacilli bacterium | reverse complement strand
CAACTACGCTCTTTTTAGCTAATATGAGGCGAATAATTAAATTAAATGAAGAAAAAAATAAAAATATAGGATAAATAATTAACCTATATTTGCAACTTTTTTATAATATTTACAAAAAAACTGATAAATAGAAATTTACTCTAAATATCAGTTTTAATTTTAACTACTTTTTCAGCAGCCTCTTTTCTAAGCTCTTATTTTTAATTTACTATCCACTAGATCAATTGTGATATTACTACCAAAGGCTATTTCATCTTTGATAATCGAAGTAGCAATTAACGTCTCGATATTTTTTTGAACATATCTTTTAATAGGTCTTGCTCCATATTTTTCATCATAAGAATTATCGATGATATAGTCCTTTGCTTCTTTTGTAATATTAAGATGAATATTTTTATCTCTTAGACGATATTCAATATCACTGATTATCTTATCCAAGATATCACTAATTACTTCGCGAGATAGTGAATTAAAGATAATTATTTCATCGATCCGATTTTTAAAGTCGACAGTTCTTCCTTGACCATCGGTAATTCTTCCATCATCGAGAATTTGAAGAAGAACGTTGAAGATATCCCGATGAGCCTTTTCAATTTCATCAAAAAGGACTATCGAGTAAGGATTTCTTCTTACAGCTTCAGTTAGACTACCACCCTCATCGTATCCGACGTATCCAGGAGGCGCACCGATTAATCGTGATACAGAGTGACTTTCCATGTATTCGGACATATCGATTCTTATGATATGTCTTTCATCATCGAAAAGATTTTCAGCAAGCGTCCTTGCAACCTCAGTTTTTCCGACACCAGTAGGTCCTAGAAAGATAAAGGAGCCGATAGGACGCCTAGGATCTTTAATACCTGCTCTGGCACGAATTATAGCCTCCGCTACTAAATGGAGTGCTCGGTCTTGACCTTTGACTCTCTTACGCATATTATCCTCGAGCATCAGTAATTTTTCCTTTTCACCGCCCATTAATTTATTAATTGGAATACCAGTCCATTTAGAAATAATAGAGGCGATACTCTCTTCATCGACGGTATCCGATAGAATTTCCGATTTATTTTTTTCTTGAAGTTCAGCTAGTTCTTTTTCTAATCTAGGAATAGTTCCATGCCTTAGTCTAGCAGCCTCTTCGAGGTCGTAGTTATTTTCTGCTGTCTCTAATTTAAAATTAGCACTATCTATCTCTTCTTTCTTTTTACTAATAGCGGTATTAATATTTTTCTCTTCTTCCCAACGAAGACGAAGATCTTTTTCTTTTTCACGCATTGTATTTAACTCTCTATCAATTTCGATAATCCTATTTTTCGATAGTTCATCTTTCTCTTTACGAAGAGCCTCTTTTTCGACTTCGAGTCGCATGATACTTCGCATTAAATTATCTAATTCTGTTGGGACTGATTCCATTTGAACTTTGATAGTAGAAGCAGCCTCATCAATTAAATCGATGGCTTTATCAGGAAGAAATCTATCGGTAATATATCTATCGGATAGAGTAGCAGCACTAATTAGAGCTTTATCTTTAATATTCACGCCATGGAAGACTTCAAACTTCGACTTTAGTCCTCTTAGAATGGTAATTGTGTCTAACACTGTAGGCTCTTTGACGAGAACTTTTTGAAATCTACGCTCTAGAGCAGCATCTTTTTCGATATATTTACGATATTCATTTAACGTAGTAGCACCAATACAATGTATTTCTCCGCGGGCAAGCATCGGCTTTAACATGTTACCAGCATCGACCGCTCCTTCGGCATTACCAGAACCTACTATCATGTGTATCTCATCGATAAACATAATAATATCACCTTCGGAATCTTTGACTTCTTTTAGAACAGCTTTTAATCGCTCCTCAAATTCTCCGCGGTATTTAGACCCAGCAATTAATGCCCCCATATCTAGTTCCCAGACAGTTTTATCTTTTAAATTATTTGGGACATCACCTTTGATTATTCTCTGAGCGAGTCCTTCGACAATAGCGGTCTTTCCGACGCCGGGCTCACCAATTAAGACAGGGTTATTCTTCGTTTTACGAGATAATATTCTCGTAATCGAACGGATTTCTTCATCGCGACCGATAACCGGATCAATTTTACCATCTTTAGCGAGCGCGGTAATATCACGGCCATATTTTTCAAGTGGATTTTGTAAATTTTCTTCATAAGGATTATTCATATTATTCATGTTATCCCTCCTTCATATACTTATAATTATAGCAGCAAATTAGCAATTGTCAATAGAGATTGCTAATTTTGTTAGAATTAAATAATTTTTCTAAAAAATATATACAATTAGCCCAAAATATTATATAATTATCTCGGAAGGAAGTATGATTATGAAAGAAACAGGTAAAGGAATATTTAAAGAATTTAAAACTTTTATTGAGAGAGGAAATGTTATCGATCTTGCTGTCGGTGTCATCATTGGTACTGCTTTTAGTGCAATTGTCAATTCAATTGTCAGTGATATAATGATGCCATTCATGGGAGTCTTTTTAGGTGGAATTAATTTTAGTGGCCTAAGTATTACAATAGGAGACTCAGTAATTCATTATGGGCTTTTCATAAACAATGTTATTAATTTCCTTATCATTGCCCTATGTGTCTTCTTTTTTGTCAAGTTAATTAATAAAATTACCAATAAGAAAGAAGACCATAAAGAAGATGCTCCTAGTAAAAGTGAAGAGGTTATCTTACTAGAAGAAATAAGAGACGAATTAAAAAAGAAAAATGCCAAGGCTAAAAAGTAGGAGTTACTTCTTCTTTTTTCTTTACTCAAATTGATATCTATTATATAATATTATAGGAGTGATGTAATTGAAAAAGTTAAGGAAAAATAAAGAAAAATACATTAAATACCAAAAAGAAAAAATTATAATTAGCGTATTAGTTATCATAATAATTTCCTTAACTGTCGCTCTCTTTATTTTATATCCCTTTAAGAAAAAAGAAGAACATAACATCGTATTTGTTATTTATTATGGAGATACTTATAAAATAGAGTATGGAAAAGAGTATATCGAACCGGGAGTTAAGGCATTAGATTCTAGTACCGATATCAGTGCCAAGATAAAGACCGATACTAGTAATTTAAATTCAAGTACTTTAGGAAAGTACAAAGTAGAGTACTCAGTAGTAGTAGAGGGTGTTACTTATCTAGCCTCTAGAATAGTAAATGTCGTCGATACGACTAAACCTAAAATTTCTTTGAATGGAGAAGATGAGGTAATACTTCTCATTGGGGAAGAATATAAAGAAGAGGGAGCGAAGGCCAACGATAATTACGACGGAGATATAACCAGTAAGATAGTAACTGAGGGAGAAGTCAATACGAAAAAAGAAGGAGAGTATACAGTTACTTACAAAGTAGCGGATACTAGTAACAATACTTCGGAAGTTAAAAGAAAGGTAACGGTAAATAAACCTAAGGAAGTAAAACCTGTCGATAATAGTGAAAACAAAGAGACCGTTAGGGAAGTAGTTGCCACTAATTATAGTAATACCATTACAAAGAATAACTTTACCAGTAGTGGATTTTATATCGAGGGATATAAGAAAAATAATGATGGAAATTTCTCCCTTACGCTCGAGGGAAACGAAAATTATATGTTTTCTCTTACTAATTTAGGAGGAGGAAACTATAAAGGCAATATCGATTTATCAAACGTATCCAACGGTAAGTATGATATTTATATAAAGTCGGGAGAAAATAGTGAGAGACTCGTCAGTAAACTTGCTACTTTGGACCGAATTAATAGGAGTAAAGTAGGAAATAAACTTGTCTCTCTAACCTATAGTGATGGTAATGTAAGTGTTACAATTTCGGATTTTGCCTATCAATATGACGTCCTAATCGATCCTGGACACGGTGGCTATGATTCGGGTGCTAGCAACAAATATGTCTATGAAAAAGATTTAAATTTAAAAGTTTCCTTATACGAGAAATGTAGGTATGAAAGCCATGGATTTAGCGTGTACATGACGAGGTCATCCGATACTTATGGATCTGGTCTCGGAGACTCTAGTATGGTTCCTCTTCAGAAAAGAGCATATGAAATGGGCTATTATGGGGTAGTAAGTAAAATAGTCTACAGTAATCATCATAATGCCGGAGGCTCTCCTAGTTACATGGGATATGAAATATTACTTCCTGGGTATCTTACCAAGAATGACCTTGCAAATGAACTTAACATTGTAAGTAAATTTAATTCTATTTATCCACTTACAGAAAATCATACGAGGTTTTATGCAAGAGACTACGATACGGAGGCAATATACTCAAAACTTGACGGACAAGTATATACTTTTAAAGATAATTACGCCGTAAATAGAATTCCATATAAACTATTTAACACGAAGGCAATAATATTTGAAGCATCCTACTTAAGTAATGAAAAAGATTTCAATTGGTATTGGAAAGAGAAAAATTGGATAAAAGTAAGTGAGGCTAAACTAGAAGTATACATTAACTCTTTAGGAGGAAGTTATAATCCTGATAATTCTAGTTGTCTCTAAAATATAAATATTTTGAAGTTTCTAATTACGATGCCTTTTCTTTTTAAAGCAAAAAGTGTTTACATCAAACATAAATTATGATAGAATATTACTAGAAAAAAAGGAGAATTTTATGGATGAAATTTTAAAGAAAACCGAAGAAAAAATGATGTCTAGTATCGAGGCATTAGAAAATAGATTTACTAATGTTCGAGCAGGTAGGGCAAACCCAGCAATGCTAGACGGGGTAATGGTAGAATATTATGGAGTTCCAACACCAATTAAGAGTTTGGCTACCATATCAGTACCCGAAGCGAGACAGTTATCGATTAAGCCTTATGATCGAAGTTGTCTATCTGCTATCGAAAAGGCAATATTCGAAGCAAATTTGGGAGTTACGCCAAATAATAATGGTGAAGTTGTCTTCATCGTCATTCCTCCTCTTACAGAAGACCGAAGAAAAGAACTAGTTAAACAAGTTAAAGAACTAGCAGAGGAGGCAAAGATCTCTCTTCGCAATATCAGACAAGATGCTAACCATAGTATCGAGTCTCTCGAATTATCTGAAGATGAAGAAAAAATAGGAGAAGAGAAAGTTCAAGATTTAATTCACGAATATAATAAAATTATCGATGATAAATTAAAAGATAAAGAAAAAGATTTAATGACATTATAGTTCTTAGGGGCAAAAAGGTTTGTGGTTATGGAGAAAGTATTTATTCCAAGTACGGAAAATTTAAATAAGATGAAAGTCATTGTAGGTGAAGATAGAACATATTTTTATTTACTTACGAAACTAGCAGAATTACTAGTAGTAAATGAAGAAGAAGGAAAAGTTTTAAAAAATGCCCATAGTGAAATAATGGGTAATAAATATCTCGTTAATATGATTTGTTCGTTAAGTCCTATAGAAATTAAGAATTTAGATTACCTATCGGTAGATGAAATGCTTGCTATCGATATACTAAAAAGGAAAAAGATAGATTACTTTAATGATTATCTTACTTATTTTGATTCTCGTACTTTGGAAAGTCCTGACATTGCTAACTTAATAATAAATTCCTTACATCGCATCGTACTAGAAGACCCTAGTTATCGTATTAAATACCGCAGTAACGCTTTTATCAGGAAAGTATTAAACTGTGAGGTGGATTCGCAAATTTTAGATGGACTAACCGACAGGGATAAAAATAACACTCTCCAAAAACTTAGTTATATCGAACCCAATTATGTTAATAGATTTCCCGATATGTATGAAGTTAGCAAATATCACAACGATATGCACCTTGGAATGGAAGAATATTTACTTAGTTATGCCTCTTTGTCTCTGGATATGATCTTAGGATCTGATAAATCTAAAGGCTATCCAAAAGAAATAAAAAAAGTATTAAAAATGATCGATAAATATAACTAATAATAAATGGAGGTTTTGGTTATGAAAAAGATTTATATGCCTAGTATGGATACTTTATATCAAATGCAAGAAATGAAAGCAAACGTCTATGGATACTTATATGTCAAAGCAATTGAATCTATTATCTTAGACGGAATTAATTATCCTAATAAGGGAATGCTAAAAAATGCCTTTAATTACCTAAAAGAAGACTATACTATTGCTACTTCGATCGGTAGATTATATCCAGAAGAAGTAAAATACTCTGTTGTCGCTCAAAATGATGTTAAGTTATGTCTCGACCTTTTAGATAGTAAGGGGAAAATATCTAGTAGCCCTCTAGATAATATTTCATCTTTTACTGATGGAGTATATGAAAACACAAATGTTTTCATAAAAATCATTTCTCTTTTGGAAGAAGAACTTAGAAATAATCCGCGATATCGCTTTGAGTATCCGGGTAGTAGAATATTAGATAAAATATTTAATGGTGAAATAGAAAAAGATAATTTACCTATATTATATCGAAACGAAGTAATAAAAGCATTAACCTCTATCGAGCCAGCTTACGCTTTTATGAAAGAAGATAATATTATAAGAAAAAGTGATTTCTTGGATAACGGAATAAGTAGATATTTAAGTCGCTATCATATTCTTCCCGGATTTGGAAATGATTATCGAGGCAAAGATATCCTAACTGAGCCTGAATCTAACGTCAAGAGATTACTAAGATGTATAAATACTAGAAATAAATAAAACGATGATGAGGAAGTAGTAATACTAGAGAAGTCTAATAGAGAGTTAGGAAGTGGTGGAAACCTAATAGAATATCTAGTATGAATTCACCCTCTAGTTTTAAACGAGTTTTCTGCGTTAAAGAAAATTTAGAGCGTATAACTTTAAAAAAGGTGGTACCGCGGAAGAAAATCTTTCGTCCTTTTGGGTATCATCTTTTTATTTATATGAGGTGGTGATTATATTTGCATAAGAAAACTGACTATTTACTTAAGTATATGAGTATGGATACATACAATAACATTATTAATAATACTAATAGTTATGTCTTATCTCTTTTGGAAGATAATTATATTGATGTTAACTTAAATATTAATTTTCTTATTAAATATGGAATTACAAATATCGAAAAAGTTATCGTAAATATGCTAGGTGAGATAGTTATGGATAATAATTCATTTGCACAAAAAATATTAGATTATGAGAGTAAATTAACTAAAGAAGAAGTAATTACTCTAATCGAAAATATGTAAGGAGGAATAAAAAATGGATAGAATAGAAGAAATAAAAAAGATGATCGATGAGAAAGTTAAAAATATTACTTCTCTCGAAGAACTTAATAACTTAAAAACTCAGTTTTTAGGCAAAAAAGGAGTTATTACCGAGTTATCAGGAAAGATAAAAGAAGTATCTAACGAACTTAAGAAAGACTTTGGTATGAAAGTAAATACAGTTAAGAAATTATTTAATGATAAATACGAAGAAGAAAGAAAGAGACTCGAAGAAGAAAAAATAAATAAAAAACTAGAAGAAGAGAAAATAGATGTTACTCTCCCTAGTACAAAGATTCCAGTAGGGGCTCCAAATATTTTAGAGAAATTAATCGAGGAAGTAGAAGAAGTATTCATGTCGATGGGATACGATGTCGTCGATGGACCAGAAATTGAAGAAGATAAATTCAATTTTGAACTATTAAATATTCCAAAAGGACATCCAGCAAGAGATGCTCAAGATACTTTCTATATCGAAGATGAAAGGATCCTACTTCGCAGTCAGACTTCTCCGGTACAAGTTAGAACGATGCTTAAATATAAGGGAGAAGAGCCTGTTAGAATGATTTGCCCTGGTAAGACGTACCGACGAGATGACGACGATGCAACGCACTCACATCAGTTTATGCAAATAGAAGGATTACTAGTCGATAAAAATATTACTTTGTCTGATTTAAAAGGAACTTTTGATGTTTTAGCAAAGAGATTATTTGGCGAAGACACCAAAACAAGGTTTAGACCTAGTTATTACCAGTTTACCGAGCCATCGGTCGAGACCGATATAAGTTGTTTCGCCTGTCATGGAAAAGGTTGTTCAATTTGTAAAAATACCGGTTGGATTACAGTAAGTGGAGCCGGTATGGTGCATCCCAACGTTTTAAAAAATTGTGGTTACGACCCCGAAGAATGGACCGGATTTGCCTTTGGCTTTGGAGCGGAGAGACTTGCTATGTTAAGATACGGAATAAATGATCTTAGAACTTTTTATCAGACTGACTTAAGAGAACTTACAAACTTTGATAGGAGGGAGGACTAGAAATGATTAGTCTAAATTGGGTTAAAGATTACATCGATATTGCCAGCGAAGATCCAAGAGAGTTGGCAACTAAAATTACTAAGGCCGGTATCAATATCGAGAACGTCGAATCGGGACACATTGATAAACTCGTAATTGGTAAAGTAGTATCTTGCGTAATGCACCCAGAAAGTGACCACTTACATATTTGTAAGGTCGACGTCGGAAGC
>CANQKK010000028.1 GCA_947624475.1 uncultured Bacilli bacterium | reverse complement strand
GGCTTCGAAGACATTTATCAATATAGACTTCGACATTATACACAGGCACTATTATGCTTACTTTTTTCATATAAACGACCACCTTTCTATTTAAAACTAATATTTTATTTTTCAAGAAGATTATAAAATTCTTGGATAATTGTTTCTGATTCGAAATCTTTATATCGGTCAAGGCCTTTTTTAATATACATTTGTCTTTTATTTTTGTCCGCTAACAAATCTTCAATTAATAGGGCCATTTTCTCTTTATCTTCAACAGGGCAAAGGAGGCCATATTCATTATTTCCTAAAATATCGCGTGGTCCGTATGGAGCATCAGTTGCAATTACAGGGCAACCGTTTCCCATGGCTTCAATTATAACCATACCAAGACCTTCTTGTTTTGTTGATAAAACAAATAAATCGGCATTTTGGTAGTATTTGTCAACATCAGATTGAGCGCCTAGAAGAAATACTTTATTTTTTAATTTAAGTTTATTTATTTCTTGTTCTATTTTATGGCGATCTGGACCATCACCAATGATAACTAGATTATATTTATCTTTTGTTTTATCACTTAATAAATGATAAGCTCTAATTAGAGTTAGAAAATCTTTGGGTTCTTCTAGTCTTGCTACTGACAAGATATAATTACCATATTCTTTCTTTATTTTTTTATCGGAAGTGTTATCATGTTTTATCTTATAAGTTGGATTATATATACTTACAATTTTATAATTTAGATATGGTTTGCAAACAAAAATATCACTTTGATCAATATGGTTTATTGAAACTATTTTGTCGAATTTTTTATACATTTTTTCAAAAGCTGGCGACATTAATAAATACTGATAAATCATGCCATGAGCCTAAACTATTTTCTTTTTAGCATTTATTAATCTATAAGTTGCATAGCAATCATTTAAATGACCTGAAAAGGCAATAGCAACATCATAGTTTTTTCTTCTTATTTTTGAAAATTTTAAATAATCAAAAGGAAAAATAAACATTGTCTTTAAAAGATACGTAGCGTAATAAATAATAGCGCCAGAGTTCCTTTTAATCATAGTAGATGCTCTCGACAAAGGATTGTGATAACGGGGAAGATTTATTTTAATAACATTGCATTCTTTGGGAATATCTTTTTCCATATCTTCGGTATTAGAAAGAATAATAACATCAATATTATATTTCTTTTTATCAATAGAATTTAGAAAATTTAGACATACTCTTTCAATACCTCCAAATAAAAATTGGTCTAAAATAAAACATATATTCTTTTTCACACTATCATTCCTTATCGTTTATCATATTTTTATATTCTCTTTTGATTTCATTATATCTTTTTTCTAATAAGTTTAATTCTCGTTTTATTTTTTCTTCAATATGTGGTTTATCTTTTAAATTATTATGTTCAAAAGGGTCATTTTTTAAATCATAAATTTCTTTAATTATTTTTGTATCAAAGGTCTGTTTTAAATAGACATCAATGACAACAAGATAATTATCAGTACGAACTCCTAAATAAATAGGTCTTCTTAAAATATCAGGACAGCCTCCACCCATAAATTCTATAGTAGCATAATCTTGTCCTTTTGTTTTTAATAGACTTTTACCTTTAAAGTCACTAACAGATTCTAAAGAAGCTAAATCAATTATCGTAGCGGGGATATCTTTGGTGGTTAAAAATTTATCGATTTTTCTAGGTTTGATATCAGGGCCACTGACAATAAATGGGACATTATAATTCTCTTTATATGAAGAGATAACATATTTTTCTCTTATGGGACTAAAATAATATGAAAAACCATGATCGGCAGTTATAATAATGTAGGTATCTTTAAGAATATCTTTTTGCATTAAATAGTTATAGATATTTTTAATAATACTGTCACAATATAATAATGATAAATCATAAGTGATACTACCTTTATAATTTTTATCGATGGTATTTAAATATTTTTTTATCTGTTTTATTTCGCTATCAATAATATCTAAATCTGCTGTATCATAAGTAAAATAACTATCATTAAAATGAGCATCATCGATATGAATATAACTCATCCAAGGTTCTTCTTTATTATTATCTAGCCATTCGAAAAATTCTTGGGAAACACGACGAAATGACCTTTGAGCTTTAAATAAATCGAAATGATAATTAAACCTAGTATATAAGTCTTTATCAAATAATGAATTTTTATAACCAGCAAGTAGTCCTTTAACATTTTTAAAATCTAAATGGGAAAGATATTTAAAAAGTTTTTTATAAGGAAAATGATTATTACGCAAATTATACTTAAAATCTAGTTTAGCAATTTTCTTTAAGATAGGTTTAAATTTAGTTATAATTTCTTTTCTTGCTTCATCATCATGTATTTTATCAGTCATTTTAAAAACTTTTATTTTAAATAATTTATGTTCTAATCCTAAGGTAAATAGTTCTTCTAAATAAGTTCTTTTAGAATTTTTAAATTTATTAAATTCTTCAGTCACCTCATTTATAGTATTATCTAAATCAGAAATATCAATAGCATCAATTAACATATTTAGTTCGACATCTTTATTTTTTAGTTTTTCTAAATATGATGTCCATTCTAAAAAGTTGTCTTCCATTATCTCTTCGAGCATTTTATTTTCTTTATTAGTAGTTTTATGTTCTAAGTAAAGGCTACGATAATATTCGAGGCGGTAATCCCAAAGAGGAAAAAAATTATATACTTCGATATATCTTTTTTCACTACTTTTACCTGCTGCATGTGGGCAAACAAGAGGGCAATAACTATTATAAAAGGTTTTATATCCATTATCAGTTAAAATATCTAAAATGGTCTTTTTGTCTTTGAGCTTTTCCATGTAGCCACCCTTGTCCATAGTATCTAGTGAGGCAAGAAGTGCCTCTAAGGCTGCTTCGGTATAAGGTGCTTCTGAATACATTTTATCTCCAGTAATTGATTTTTTACGGAGTTCACTTAAAAATGGAACTATATGTTGAGAATTTTCTTTATTAAAAATAATATCGTTAGTAACAGAGTCAACAACAATAAATAGTATGTTCTTTTTATTTGACATAATTATCACTATCCTATTCAAATTCTACGGTATTTTTAACATCATTTTCGATAATATATGGAAAATTATATAAATATTTTTTTAATTCTTTTTCAATAATATCGATTTCGTTTTTATATTGTTCTTTTCTAAATGTTTGGGTATTTTTAATAGAAATATCAGGATTAAATCTTTTCTTTTTGTTTATATGATCTTTCGAAGTAAAACCTAAAAATTTCATTATCTTTTGTAATTCATCATCATAATTGTAAATTAAATCTTCAAAATGAATTCTGAGTATCTTGCTCGAATGACAAGGTTTTTCACTCTCACGCATTTCTTTATAAAATTTACAAAATTCATGTACATCACGTGGAAAAGGAACCCCTATCTGTTTTTCTTGCCAAATGTATTTATTGATCACAAAGACATCGCGAGGATCACGTTCAACAACAATAACTTTTAATTTGTCATCAAAATAATTATCTATTCTAAATAAGTTAAATGGTAATAAAAGCTGATCTAAAATGATATTCTCTTTTCCATGAGAAATTTCATCTATTACGTCATAAATAAAGTCATGGGCGTATTTATAAAAATCTTTACTTTTTATAAAAGATATACGCATACCATCATGATACTTTAAAACTTTATTAAAGCGAACTTTACCCATCGTCAATATTTTAAAAGGTTTCCTTAAAAGTAATTTAATAAACATTTTACTATTTACTTCTTCATGAGTATACCAATATGAATTATAGTTGAATTCCTGAAGATTTTTGACAAAAGCATCACTTATCTGTTTAAATCTTGGACTAATAATTTCTTTATAATTTCCTACCCACCAAAACTTTTTATCATATAGTTTATTCATTTGGTGTTCGAACGAGCGAAGTGCCTCATCACTTCGTAGTGCATTATTTCCAATAAGTAATTTATCCTCTAAGTCAAATAAACCGTTTGGGCAATGAAGTAAAACATATTCGTAACTTTTATGTTCATTTTGACATTCTTTAAATTCAGATACTAAATCTGTAATAGCGGAAGACCCACTTCCCATATATCCGGTTGAGACAATAATTCTTTTCATTTTTATTTAACTCCTAACTTTATTTTATTTAAAAATTTGTTAATGACAAAGATGAGGCTTTCATCTTTTTTGATATACAGGATACCAGCATAGAAAAGGACGCAAGTTAATACAATTACTAAAATATTTAAGATAAATGGTAAATTTAAAAGTTTAATTAAATAAGCTATTGGAATAAATAATATACTCAAAATGAAATATGATTTGTTTCGTCCTTCAAAAACATTGATATTTAATTGTAATTTCTTTTTGGCATAAATAGACTCCACTATTAAGAAACCTAGTTCGGCTATGGCAGTGGTAATTAGAGCACTTACAGGGGTAAATACTTTAAATAACACTAATAGAATATTTAAAATGAAATTGACGATACCAAATGAAACACATATAATAGCTATTTGTTTTTCTTTATTATGTGGATACATTACTAAATTAGTAAATACAGCTTCGGTACTGATAATAATTCTTGCTAAGCAGGCTATCATTAAGACTACGCTCATACTAGTTCCAAGATATTTTTCGCCAGCATAGATATTAATTATTTCGTTTGATAAGACAAACATTCCAATACACATTGGAACGATAACAAATAAAAGTGATGATAATGATTTTTTTAATACGCGTAAATATTCCTCTTTGCTTTGATTTTTAATCAAATATGAAAGGCGCGGAACTGATACATTAATGATAGCATATGGAATAGCGGCGACAGTTGTCACTATATAATATGGTATATAGTAATATGTAACAGATACATCGTTTATAATTTTTCCTAACATTACTCGATCGAGCTGTGTATATAATAAATCAGCATTAGTTATAATCAAGATAAACAACATTGACTTGATATATTTTTTTATTTCAATATTGCTGAAATCAAATTTAAGTTTTCTTTTAGCATATATAAAACTTATAATGTTATTTAAGAAGACAGTAAAGCATATAACAACAGCATATATGATGATATCTTCTGGTTTTCTTACAAAAACGAAAATAGAAGCGAAATAGATAATTCTTACAATAATAGTTTTAATAGTAATAAACTTATAATTTTCTAAAGCTTCATTGACAAATTCTATATAAAAGATATTTCCGACAATTTGGATTATCATAATCATATATAAAGCGGTCGTTAATCCACTCGAAGTAAATAAACTATATGCAATATAAATAATCATAACAATAAGATTGGTAATTATTGAAAGTAAAAATAGATTGCTAAATAGTTTTTCAACTTTCTTTTTGTCATCGCGAATTTTACTTATTTCTCTCACACCAAAATTATATATACCAAAAGATGCAAAAGTTAAAAAGAATTGAAATTCAGAGAAAACTTTATTATACGTTCCATATAATTGTACATCTAAAAGTCTAGTTATATAAGGCCCGACAATGATTGGTACAACAATATTAAATAGGCTTAAAATTGCTTTATAAATGGTATTTTTAAAAAGTGATTTTTGTTGCATATTAAAAACTCCTTATATTCAAAATTATACCATTTTTTTAGGGTATTGTACATAAAAAAAGAGAAATTTAACATTGTGTTTATACTTTTTCTCTAATCTTAGCAATATAATTATTAAATAATTTATAAATAATATTAATTATTGACGATAAAAAGATACTTATAATTATTACGACAGGAACTATTTTTAAATAGTTAATAAAACTACAATTGACATCATGGTAATAATGATTATAGAAATAATCATCGACAATATTTGATGTAAGATACATACCAAGAGATAATTCAGATATTTTGGTAATTATTTTTTTTAATTTTTTATTCACTTTGTCGAAATTGAAATTGGTAATAAAAATAATAACTAATACTGAAGTAGCAACATTAAATATACTAGGCCAATCATTATGGACTCCCCAAACAAAGACATTTCCTTTGGATAGATAAAAATTGATTAATGAAGATATTAGTAAAACGAAAAATAATGTTAATAAATTAATTGTCTTTTTCATTTTTACAGGAAATTCATTTAAATAACAACCAATAAAATAATATGTCAAAGGGTAAATTGGAATCCAAAAATCTGGTAGTAATATATATTTAAAGTTAAACAATCCTGGAAAAGAAGTTAGTAAGAGCATCGAAAGAATTAGAATTTGCTTTTGCTTTTTTGTTTTTAGATTATTATAAATTAGATTAAAAAAAGGAATAAGTAAAAATAAACCTATATACATTTCAATATACCAGCTATAACCTATGGTGTAATTTAAAATACTTTTTACCATGAATTTTATGTTAAAAACCTCTTTTAAATAAAAATGATGATAAACAAAATATATGATATCGCTTATAAAATAAAATATTAATACTCTTAATATTCCAAAATAGTATTTTTTATTTAATTCTTTATTTTTCATTAAATATCCAGTTACTATCATAAAAAGTGGTACACATATCATAAATAATGTTCGAAAAAATATTAAAATATAATGCTCAAAACTATTTTTTATAGTAATATCATAAAAATTAGTATTAAGGAAAAAGTGAACAGAGACAACTGAAAAAACGGCAATACATTTAATTAAGTCGATATTTACATTTCTTTTTTTCATACTGTTGTTTTGATTACCTTTCAAAAAAAGCAGTTATATCCATATTCATAGCTTCCGCTATTCTTCCTAAAACGGCTATTGTCAAATGCTTATTTCGACTATCATTTTCGATATCACAAATATATTCACGAGATAATTCCGTCATATCTGCTAAATTTTGTTGAGTTAAATTTTTATCTTTTCGATATTTTTTTATATTTTTTCGAACAATTTTATAATAATATTCATCATCGTTAATATATTTTTTTGACATAATTATCTTATCATTTTTTTCCATGTCTATCACCAATCTATAATTATTTTATAAAAATGAGATTTTTTATACATAGGCTGATAGCCACAAAAATAAAATGTAGGAAAAATAAAAGGATTGGTCTTCCTATTTATTATAGGTCACAGTCCTCTAATTATAAATTATTTATAAATATCAATGTTATCCGCTATGAAAGAATTTTGTTAAGGTATTAAACATCGTATGTTTTATCAATTTCCTTAAGTTCATTAAAAGTATCTATTTCTATTATATCTCCTTCAAAGCACTCTCTTAGGGCTATTTTATAGTGTTTTTGGTAAACATCGAGAACAACTTGTTCCCAATACTTTTCTTTACCACCAGGTACATTTTCGTAAACATGGGCAATATCTTTTTCCATCATTAAAGATGCTTCTTTGTCATAATATGATATACCATACATTTGATAACAATCATAGCCACCTATTTTTTCTTTAGTAATAATACCGTTTTTTGTTTCAACACACCAGTCATCAGTCTTAGTTACATATTTTCCTAAAAAATTGCTCTGATACTCATATTTTCTAATAAGATTAGGATTATATAGGTATAAATCAGACTCTAAAACATATGAATTTGCAAATTTATCTCTAACTAAATAAGCAGAAGATATGTTATTGGCTTCATTGTATTTACTATTATAAATAAATTTTATATTAGGGTATTTCTTTAATAGAATTTCAAATTGTTCACTTAAATAGCCAGTTACAATAATTATTTCTTCAATGCCTGCTTTAACAACAGCATCGAGTAATGTTTCGATAATTTTTTTTCCATTAACTAAAATTAATGGTTTTGGGGTATTTAAGGTAATAGGAACTAATCTAGATCCAAAGCCCGCTGCTAAAAAGATGGCTCTTTTCACACGATATGGTTCTAGGGCTTTTAAACCTTTATTTGTAATTAAATTATCTTCGCCTATTAACTTTTCACTTAATAAATCAGAAATTACTTTGTTAATGGTTCCAACAGATAAATTTGTTTCTTTGGCAATTTCTCTTTGCGATAACTTTTCTTTGTTTCTTTCAATTGTAGTTAAAACTTCAAATTGATTATATGTTATTTTCATACATCTCACTTCTCCTATGTTCTTTTCTATTTATTAAATATACTATTCCCTTAACAATAACATTAAATGATAGTATTATAAGTGAAATAATTGCTGCCTCTCCAAGCATCATATTTCCTTCATAATTATTTATTAGTAATGATAATGGCATCGTCTTGGTACTAAACAAAAATGTTATAGCTGATATTGTTATCATAGAATTGACAAAAAAATAGGCAAACATTTCACGGATTGTTTTTTTTGTACATGGTACTATTACATCTTTAATTATTCGAAATGTACTTATATTACAAGTCTTTGCTACAGCTTCATAATTAGGATTTACTTTCTGGAGAGCATTGTAAGCCATTAAATAAGGTGAGGCTATAAAGTGAATAATATTAACGAGAATTAAAATGGCGAAAGTATTGTAAATAAAAGTATTTTGAAACGCAATTGTGTATGATAAACCTAATACTATTCCTGGAATAGCAAGCGATACAATCGTCAAGATGTGAACTATTTTTGTTGACTTTCCACCTATCCTAGCAGTAATGTAAGCAGTGATATAAGCAATTATCGTTCCAATAATTGAAACTGATATTGCTATTAAAAGAGAGTTGAAAATATAACCACCAATATCA
>CANQKK010000027.1 GCA_947624475.1 uncultured Bacilli bacterium | reverse complement strand
ACCAATAATAGTAGCCGTAAACAAAATTGATAATCCTGCTGCTAACATCGAGAAAGTATTAACTGAAATGTCAGCCAATGGTATCCAACCCGAAGAATGGGGTGGAGATATTATGTTCGTAAATATTTCTGCTAAAACGGGAGAGGGAATTGATGATTTATTAGATAGAATTCTTCTTCTAAGTGAGATATCCGAATTAAAAGCAAATCCCAATAGATATGCAAGTGGTACCGTAATCGAATCCAAGATTGATAAAAACTCTGGTGTAATAACAAATATTCTAATTCAAAACGGAACTCTAAGATTAGGAGATCCACTTGTTATAGGGACTACTTCCGGTAGAGTAAGAACACTAAAAAACGATAAGGGTGAAAATCTCGTCGAAGCCTATCCATCGATGCCCGTTTCGATAACTGGACTATCGGAGAGCCCTTCTGCTGGAGATAAGTTCATGGTTTTTGAAAATGAGAAAAAAGCCAAATCGATAGCGGAGCAAAGAAAAGAAAAAGCAAAAGAAGGAAGAAACAAAATAAAGACGGCTGTTACACTAGAAGACCTCTTCAGTCGTGTTCGCGATGGTGAAAAAGAAATAAACATTATCTTAAAAGCTGACGTTAAAGGAAGCGAAGAGGCTGTTAAAAATTCTCTATTAAAATTAGACGTCGAAGGTATCAAAATAAATGTTATAAGAAGTGGAATTGGATCAATATCCGAAAGTGATGTATCCCTTGCGGAAGCCTCAAATGCCATTATTATAGGATTTAATATTAGGCCTGATCATATAATCGCCGACACTGCCAAAGAAAAAGGAGTCGATATCAGATTATACGATATAATATATAAAGTAGTTGAAGAGATGGAAGATGCTCTTAAAGGTAAATTAAAGCCAGAATATACTGAAGAAGTAACCGGTACGGCCGAAGTAAGAAAAATATTTAAGTTTTCTAAAGTTGGAACCATAGCGGGTTCTTACGTAACATCTGGAACCATCCAAAGAGGATCTAAAGTGAGAATTATAAGAGATGGAGTTGTTATAAATGATAGTGTAATTGCTACTCTTGCCCGTGAAAAAGACCAAGTTAAAGAAGTAAAACAAGGACTAGAATGTGGAATTACTATTGAAAACTTTAACGATATTAAAGAAAAAGATGTCATTGAAACATATACCCTTGTTGAAGTAAAAAAATAAAAAAAGAGAGGAAGTAAAATATTATGAAAGATTATTATGATCCGGGAACATCGGAAGATAAAGGAACAAGAAGACCAACTAAAACAAGAAAAGAAATATTATATGAAACCATTTGTAAAATTGATTCTGAAAAGAACAATCAGGAAAAAGAAAAAGCACTCCGCGAAAAATTTGAAGAATTTGGACCCAATGGTGAACGTATGAAAAATATCATTAATCAAGGAGTTGCTGATCGTATGAAAGCTGTTTTATATAATCCTCAAAAATACGACAATCCTAAAGACCAAAATTGTTATGCTAAAGGATTTTATGAAAATGGTTCTAGAGTATTATATTCTCGATTAGGAGAGTTATCTGATAAAGAGTTAAAGATGATAGGATGTAATGATTATTACTCAAAAGCAACCAAACATAAATCATGGAATCCAAATGGTATAATTTGCAAAGGAATAACAGCAAATGATTCCTATGTCAATGGACTAATGTCAGCCATTTTATATGGAACTCGTCCCGAGGATTTTCTTGATGAAGAAAAAAAGCCAAATCATCGATAGGAGAATATCTATGAGTATAAAATTAGATAGATTAGGTCATATACTAACCGAAGAAATATCAAAGATAATAAGTGAAGAAATAAAAGATGAAGATATAAATTTTGTAACTATAACTGCTGTCGATATTTCGAGCGATTTATCTTATGCCAAAGTATATTTTACCAATTTAATCGATAAAGATCGTGATAAGGTAATCAAAGCCTTAAATAAAGCAAGTAGTTTTATTCGTAGCCAATTATTTGATCGCGTAGAAATAAGAAAGATGCCTGAACTAACTTTTATCTACGACGAATCGATAGAATACGGTCAAAAAATCGAAAAAATAATTGAAGATATCCATGGAGAGAAGGAATAATTATGAATGATATTATTGCGAAAATAAAAAATACCAATAATATCGTTTTACTTTGCCACGAAAATCC
Organism: uncultured Bacilli bacterium; assembly: GCA_947624475.1. GTDB lineage: Bacteria > Bacillota_I > Bacilli_A > RF39 > UBA660 > CAG-302. Next base: position 6,946 of record CANQKK010000027.1, on the reverse strand, counting down.
TGATGGAGATGCTATTGGTAGTACGCTTGCCATGTATAATGCCTTAAAAACACTTGGTAAAGATGTTGATGTCGTTATAAATGATGTCCCAAAAAGATTCTCTTTTATTAATGGCTTTAATTATATCAAAACAAAAAGTAATAGAAAATACAACCTGGGAATTGTTTTTGATACTGCTATTAAAGAGCGAATAAATACCCCTGAAGTACTTTATAATGTCAAAGAAATAATCGTAATTGATCATCATCAAAGTAATGCCCTATATGGAGACTTAAATTATGTTCAAAGTACTTCTGCCTGTTGTGAGATAGTATATAACATTATCAAAAAAATGGGCGTAACTATTGAAGAAAATATTGCTATCCCACTATGTGTTGGTTTAATTACCGATACTGGAGGGTTTGCTAATTCTAATGTTACCTCGGAAACATTTTTAATAGCCTCGGAACTTATTAAGATAGTAGATTTACCAGACATTTATAATAAGGTATTAAATACGATAACTGTTGTTCAATTAAAACTGAAAAAATTATATATGAATAACTTGGAATTCTATGATGATGGTCTTATTGCTATGTCATACATTACTGAAGAAGATATTATAAAACTTGGAGGAACACAAAGTGACTGTGATATCCTCGTAGGAATTGGCCGAGAAATTGAAAATGTTAAAATATCTATTTTTATTCGTGTAAATAGTGATGGAAATAGAGTATCTGTTCGAACTTCCGGTTACATAAACGCTGATAAAATACTAAAACCTATCGGTGGTGGTGGACACATCAATGCAGCAGGTGCTAAGACAAATATAGAATTTAATAAATTAAAAGAAATATTAATCAAAGAGTCGAGGGATGAACTAAATGAATGGAGTACTAATAGTAAACAAGAGTAGTGGATACACGAGTAGAGATATAGTAAATATTATATCTAAAAAATTTAATACCAAAAAAGTAGGACACACGGGAACTTTAGATCCAATAGCCCAAGGTGTTTTGGTAGTACCAATTGGAAGAGCCCTCAAAATATCCGAACTATTAACTTCCGAAAAAAAAGAATATGTTGCTGAAGTAATTTTAGGTTATGAGACCGATATGTTAGATGTAACAGGTAAAGAAACTAAAAGGAATATTCCAAATGTAACCGAAGAGCAAATAAAAAAAGTTCTAGCGGGTTTTATTGGCAAGCAAGATCAGGAAGTCCCTATGTATTCTGCTGTAAAAGTAAAAGGGAAAAAATTATACGAATATGCAAGAAATGAAATTAAAGTAACTCCACCAACTAAAGAAATTGAAATTTTTTCTCTAACCCTAGAAGACACTCCGATATTTGAAAATAATGAAATTACATTTACCATCAAATGTAAAGTAAGTAAAGGTACGTATATAAGAAGTTTAATTCGTGACATCGGCTATAAACTAGGAACCTATGGTACAATGAAGAGTCTAACTAGAACTATGCAGGGAAATTTCAGCATTAAAGATGCTTATACCTTAGAAGATATCAAGAAAGATAGTTATAAACTACTAACTATCAGAGAAGCACTTCCAAATATTAAAGTAACCCAAATTGACGGACCACTTCTTAAAAAAGTAAAAAACGGAATGATATTAGATAACTTTTTCGACGAAGACATGTCCTTGCTTGTGGATAAAGAAGGCAAAGAGATAGCAATCTATAAAAAAACAGATGATAATAAAGTAAAATTATATAAGATGATTGAGGTGTAAAATGAGTAAAATAAAAGTAATGAGTGAAATCTTATCCAACAAAATAGCAGCAGGAGAAGTAGTTGAAAAGGTAGTATCTATTGTCAAAGAATTAGTTGAAAATTCAGTTGATGCCTCTTCCACTATTATTAAAATCGACCTAAAAGAAGCTGGTCTTAGAGAAATAGTAGTAACTGATGATGGACTCGGTATGGAAAAAGAAGATGCTGTTTTAGCCTTTCAAAGACATGCCACTAGTAAACTATATACCGACGATGATTTATTTTCAATAAACTCGCTCGGTTTTCGTGGTGAGGCCCTTCCATCTATTGCCTCCGTATCTGATGTTGAGTTAAAGACCTGTCAAGATGACATAGGAACATTTATCCACATTAAAGGTGGAAAAATACTTGAAAATAAAAGTTCCGAGTCTCGAAAAGGAACACAAATAAAAGTAACTTATCTCTTTTATAATACTCCTGCTAGATTAAAACATCTATCTAGCCCTTATGCAGAACTTGCAAATGTCATCGAATACATAAATAAGATGGCTCTATCCTATCCAAAAATAAAATTTCGCTTGACAAACGACGAAAGAGAAATTTTAAATACCGATGGAAGTGGTAATCTACTTAAAGTTATAAAATCAATTTATGGATTAGATATTGCCAAAAAGATGTTAGAAATCAATACATCAAATGATGATTATGAAGTATCAGGTTTTATTTCTTTGCCCGAGGTAAATCGTTCCACTAGAAATCATATGACCGTTCTAGTAAACGGAAGAGTAGTTAAAAATCAAATATTAAACAAAGTAATAAATGACTCCTATTCTTCATTTAAAGAAGATACCAGATATCCAATCGTGGTAATCAAAATAAAAACTGATCCATCTCTAATTGATGTCAATATTCATCCATCGAAACAGGATATCAAGTTTAGTAATTTTGATGACTTAAAAAAATTAATATCAAATACCATTATTGATACTATCAAAACAAAATTATTAATTCCTAAAATTGAAATTAAAGAAGAAAGTCGTCCTAAATACGAAAATATGTCGCTAGATTTAGAGAGAAATAATTTCTCAGTAGAAGTTACTACCAGTAACGATGAAAAAAGCAAATTAAATAACTTAGTAAACTTTAATTATGAACCAATTAATGAACTGGATAGTGAAAAAGAAAATATTACGAAAGACATTTTGCAGAGTGTTGATTCCCAAGAAGAATATATCGAAAGTCTCCCTGAGGATAAATTACCAGAGTTATATCCCATTGGACTAGCCCTTGGTACATACATTATATGTCAAAACGAAAAAGGAATTTACTTGATAGATCAGCATGCAGCCGAAGAGAGAGTTAACTACGAAAAAAATTCTTACCTCTTATCTCATCCTAATAGCGATGTTATATCTCCTCTTATTCCAATAATTATTGAACTTCCCGCTAATGAATTCGTGATTATTAAAGAGAGAATAGACATCTTATCTTCCTTAAATATCAAAATTGAAGAGTTTGGTGTAAATTCTTTCAGGGTAATATCGCATCCAACTTGGTTTCCTAAAGGAAATGAGGAAAAAATTATTCGAAGAATTTTTGAAGAAATAATAAATAAAGGTAAAGACTTTAATCTCACTAAGTTTAATGACAACTTAGCCAAACTAATTAGTTGTAAAATGAGTATCAAGGCCAACACTAGAATAACTCTCGAAGCGCAAGAGGAAATAATAAATAAATTACGAAGATGTAAAAATCCTTTCAATTGTCCTCACGGTAGACCTACAATTATTCACTTTACGATCTATGAATTAGAAAAAATGTTTAAAAGAAGTATATAATAATTCTAAACGAAGAATAATGATTATGAAAACACAGATATAGGAAAGAATAAGATTATCCCGTGCCATATTTGCTCTAAGTGAAGCAATAAAAAAATAAAACGTTAATTATCTATTTCCCTTGTTATCTAAAATTTATTCCAAATTAGAAGGAGCAATAATTTAAAAGAATTAGTCAAAGTACTAAAGATGTCAATGACTACCAACTTAAAAATAAAAAGAAAGTACTTTGTTCATTAAAGAGGTAAAATTATGGATAAAATATTAGTAATTACAGGTCCAACAGCAGTCGGTAAAACTAAATTATCAATATCGCTTGCTAAATTTTATAATGGTGAAATAATAAACGCTGATGCCATTCAAGTATATAAAGGATTAAATATCGCATCTGCCAAAGTAACCGAAGAAGAAAAAGAAGGTGTACCCCATCATCTTTTCGATATCAAAAATGTCGATGAAGATTATACTATTTACCACTACCAAAAGGACTGTCGCCAAAAAATTGAAGAAATAAAAAAGAGAGGCAATACTCCCATCTTAGTAGGTGGATCTGGTCTCTACATAAAATCTGCTCTATACGATTACAATTTAAGTAGTCAAAGCAATAATAAAACTTATGATGACCTTTCTAACGAAGAGATATATAGTCTTTTATTAAAAACTCATAAAGATATAAATATCGATAAAAATAATCGCCGAAGACTAGTAAGAGCACTAAACTATTATGAAGAAAATAATCTTATCATAACTGAAAACAAAACTGATAAACTACTTTATGATACTATTTTTATTGGTCTTACTACCGATCGAGAAACACTATATAATCGTATTAATAAGAGAGTTGATACCATGCTTGAAGGTGGCCTTTTGGATGAAGTAAAATCTTTTTATGATAAAAATATAAGAACAAAACCTCTACTAGGAGGTATTGGATACCGTGAAATCTATAGTTATTTAGATGGAAAAATATCATATGAAGAAGCAATATCTAAAATTAAGATGAACTCTCGTCATTATGCCAAAAGACAGTATACTTTCTTTAAGCACCAGATTCCAATTACTTGGTTTAATGTTGATTTTGAAAATTTTGATAACACAATAAAAGAAGTAAGTAATTACATTGATAATAATTAACTTACTTTCTTTTTTATTCCTTTTCCATCAAAAATTTAATAAGTACTGATGTATCTTTTCCATCGATAATTATTTAATATATTAGATCAATAATAGGCATTTTAATTTTTTTATTTCGCAGTAACTTCTTAATTGACTTCAAAGTATATAATCCTTCGATAGTAGTATTATCAATATAATTTGCAACTTCCTTCCTATCCTTTCCTTCTCCTATCATTTTACCTAAGGTATAGTTTCTACTGTTATCGGAAGTTGATGTCAAAAGTAAATCACCAAATCCTGCAAAAGAAAGAATCGATTTCTTATTTCCCCCGAGCGTCTTGATAAGATTTTTAATATCATTTAAAGACTCGGTGATAAACATTGCACTAGTAGATCTCGAGTATCCCATTCCATCAATCATTCCCGAAGCAATAGCAATAACATTTTTAATTGCCCCGCACAATTCTGTTCCAATTATATCTTTAGTATATCTTAACTTTATATAATTATTCGAAAGAGCCTTTATTGTTCTTTCCTTTGCTACTTTACTTCTCGTTGCCAAACTCAAGCCACATGGTTCTTTTTTTACAATATCTGAAGCAAATGTACCACCAGATATAACAGAAATATTTGAAGTTTCAAGTTTTCTTGCTACAATATCATACAAAAATAGACAAGTATTTTGTTCTATTCCCTTTGAAGCAATACAGACAGTTTGCCTATTATTATAGTACTTCTTTAATTCTTTTGCCACACTTGAAGTAAATTCAGCAGGAACGACAAACATTATGATGTCAGAATCCACAACAGCCTCTTTCATATCAGTTGTAATTATGATGTCTTTAGGAATAACATAATCTACTTTATTACTCTTTCCCATTTTTAAAAGCATATCTTTTTCTTCTTCACTATTTGTCCACATCTTTATTTCTAAATTATTACTGCGTGCAATACTACAGATGGCCATTCCATAAGCACCTGTACCTAAAATTGCTACTTTCATTTTATATTCACTCTCTTTTCCTTATTCAAATCAATATCAAAAAAGTTGCTTGGTATTTCAAAAACCCTTTTAACATTCTTCTTTGGCCATATAATTTTCCCTTTTCCCAAGTTCTTATAAAAAAACAAAATATTATTATCAGAATCACACATTATAACATCGATATTCTCTTTCATAAAGAAAGTATGAATGCTATTGCAGTTATCAAAAAGAAGAGCCATATTAATATTTTTTTTGAACATGAATCCTCTAAGTCTACTAAAGAAACTTGTACAGTTTTTTAGTTCAATTGTTTTTTTACCATAAGATAATATCATTATATCACCATAAGATAATTATATAAATAAAAAATTAAAAAGGCAAGGACTTATTGCTAAAACTAACTATTTATGCTAATATATCTATTAGGAAATAAATATCTAAAAATAGAAGTCACCGTATAAAGAAAGAAGGTACTCTTATGATTCTTATAATTATCTTATCAATTATATTTACCCTAATTGACCAAATATCTAAAATATTAATTATAAAATTTTTAGACTTTAATAGTTCGCTAGAATTAATAAAAAAATTTTTTTATCTTACCTATACTAATAATACAGGAGCAGCATTTAGTATTTTAACCGGTAAGAGAGTACTTTTAATTATCGTCGCTCTTTTAATAATTATCTTCCTATTTAATTATTTAAGAAAAGAAAAACCAAAAAAAATGCTCGATAAAATCGCTTTTTCTCTCGTAATAGGTGGATCAATAGGTAATTTAATTGACCGAATAATAAGAGGTTATGTAGTTGACTTTTTTCAAATTAAAATTTTCAAATACAATTTTCCAATTTTCAATGTCGCTGATACATTTATAACTATTGGTATTATTCTTTTGATGATTACAACTTTTAGGAGGGGAAAAAATGATTATAGATAGTCTGAGCTCTGGTAAGAGAATCGATAAATATCTAAGTGAAGAAAAAGATTATACAAGAAGCAAAGTTACAAAAATGATTAAAAACGGAAATATTTTAATAAACGGTAGTAGAGTAAAACCAAGTTATATTTTAAAAGAAAATGATTCTTTAGAAATTACTGAATATGTCGAAAAAACAGATATACTACCCGAAAATATCCCTCTTGACATCGTCTATGAAGATGATGATATAATCGTTATTAACAAAGAAAGTGGCATGGTAGTCCATCCTGCTCCTGGAAATTACTCTAAGACGCTTGTTAATGCTCTTTTATATCACACTAATAATTTAAGTAGTGTAAACTCTGATATAAGAC
>CANQKK010000026.1 GCA_947624475.1 uncultured Bacilli bacterium | reverse complement strand
TCCAGCGTAGAGGACAATTTTATCGTAGATACCGAAGATATCGAGAAAAGCACCCACTACGACAAATATACTCGTCACGTGTCCGGGAGTCAATTTCGTATTATCGAGAATTAATTGGGCGATTAGACAGACCGTTCCACAAAAGAGAAAAGCATAAACATAAGTCATTAGATTTCAACCTCCAAACTTATAGCATTGGCAATACTTGGAATTGTCTCTTTTTGAAAAGTAAAGGTTGGCGAGAAGATGGCACCGGTTGGTACTATGAGGATTTTTTTGTATTTTCTTTTTAACATTTCTTTATAGATATATCCAAATATTACGAGACCCGAACAGACAGGCCCTGAGCCTCCTGCGAGTACTGGCTGGTGATCTAAATCAAAAATCATCGTACCACAGTCATTGTAGTTATCCGATATATCGATATTGTAATTAGTCATCAGATATTCTTTTAAGATATTCTTTCCATAAATTCCTAAGTCGCCGGTCAGAATTAAGTCGTAGTAACTTGCCTTTCTTTTAGTATCTTTTAAATGTTTGGCAATTACTTCGCCGGCAGCGGGAGCCATTACTGCTCCCATATGATTAGGGTCTGCTATCCCAAGATCCATTACTTTACCAATTGTCGAAGACTCTATTTTTATTTTACTTTTTTGGTTCGTTAGAAGTACTGCGACCGAACCGGTTGTCGTAAAGGTTGCCGTCTTGTGTTTTGGTGCTCCATATTCGGTTGGATTTCGAAATTGTTTTTCCGAGACCATATTGTGACTTGAAGTAGTTACGAGAACTCTTTTGGATTTTTTACTTTCGATAAATGTGCTTCCTATAAGTAGTCCTTCACCTGAGGTAGCACAGGCTTCAAAGATACCTAAAAAAGGAATATTATAATCTCTTGCCATATAGTCCGAGGCGGCTATTTGATTTTGTAAGTCTCCCGATATTAATAAATCGATATCTTCTTCTTTAATATTTGTCTTATTTAAGATACCTTCTACTGCTTCTTTAAGTAATTTAACCTCGGCTTTTTCAAAAGTCTTTTCACCAAAGTACAAGTCTTTTTCGTGCTTTTTATCAAAATATTTTGCCAGTGGGCCATCACTTTCGTAGTTACCACACACAGTGTAAGTGTCTTCTATATATACATTATTATATTTTGTCGTCATTTTATCCTCCCATTATTATTAATCTTATTATTCCAAAGAAATAGACCGCTACGACGCCGTAGAGTATTACTGTACCGGCAAGTTTAAAAATATTGGCTCCTATTCCTAAGACGAGACCTTCTTTTCGATATTCTAAAGCGGCCGAAGTCATCGAATGAGCAAAGCCAGTTATCGGAATTATCAAGGCTGCTTTGACTTTGTTTACTAAAAAATCAAATACTCCAAGAGCAGTTAATACTGATGCTATGACGATTAGTGTCAGAATTACTAAAACGCCCGCCTCTTTTCGTGGCATATCAAAAATGAGGCTATAACACTCTAAGAGAAGTTCGGATACGGCTCCAAGAGTTCCTCCGACAAAAAAGGATATCAGGCCGTTCTTGATCCAATTTTCTTTAGGAGTATTTTTATCAACTATTTTTTTATATCTTTTTTTATCCATGTTATCACCAATAATAGTATTAATTTTTATTTATTTTTTATACATTCTTTCATATATTTTACTATGAAGAGTAAATTTGTTAAATCAACTATCATCCTCATCATCGGGGGAATGATTACAAAGATTTTAGGAATGGTAATAAAAATTGTTCTAACTAGAGCTATCGGAGAAGAGGGTATTGGTCTTTATATGATGGTGCTTCCGACTTTTAATCTTTTTATTACTCTATGTAATCTCGGCGTTCCTATTGCTATTTCGAAACTGGTATCAGAAGATAAGAAAAGGAGTAAGAAATTTATCTTACCTCTCTTTCCTATTACTCTCTTATACAATGTCTTTTTAATTATTATTATTTTTTTTATGGCACCAATTTTATCTAATATGCTTCTTCATAATAGAGATACTTACTATCCACTTATCGCTATTGGGGCAACACTTCCTTTTATATGTATATCAAGTATTATTAAAGGATATTTTTTTGGAAAAGAACGAGTCTTTCCTAATACACTATCTAATATTATCGAGCAGTTAGTCAGACTTTTGCTTACAGTCCTCGTAATTGGAAAGTTAGTTCATTATTCTCTCGTTCTTGCGGTTACTTTTGTCGTTTTAATTAATATTTTAAGTGAGTTATTTTCGATCGTTATCCTGATTTTCTTTCTTCCGAAAGAAAAAATAAAACTAGAGGACTTTAAGGTAGATAATCAATTACTTAGAGAAGTCATGGGTATTTCTCTTCCAAATACGGCAGCACGAATGATCGGATCGATTACTTATTTCTTCGAGCCAATTATTATTACAAATATTCTAAAGTGCGTAGGCTACTCTTCTTCTTATATTACTTTGGAGTATGGAATAATTAATGGTTACGTCTATCCTTTGCTTCTTCTTCCGTCTTTCTTTACTCTGGCTATTTCTTCGGCAATACTACCCGTGGTATCTAATAGTTATAGTAGAAAAGATTATACTTATACAAAATATAAGATTAAGCAGGCTATATTTTATTCGTTATTAATAGGTATTCCTATGACACTTATCTTTATCTTTATTCCTAGTATTCCTCTAAAACTTGTATATAATACCACTTTAGGTCTAAAATATATAAGTATTACTGCTCCATTTTTTCTTCTTCATTATATTCAGGCACCTCTTACTAGTAGTCTTACCGGTATGGGACTAGCAAAGGAAGCAATGAAAGGAACACTCTATGGTGGCATTATTAAACTGATCAGTCTCTCTCTACTTTGTCTTTTGAAGATAGGATTATGGAGTCTTATTATTTCTAGTATTTTAAATATTATCGTCGTTACGGTTCATCACATCTATCATGTTAAAAAAAATCTCTACTAAGTAAAAAAATAGAGATTTTTTTCTCTATTCGTAAGTACTCGTAATACCAAAGTATTCTTCGAGAGTTATCCAAAAGCCGTTATTGTATAGTTTTTTAGCAAGTTCTTTGCCGACATATCTAAGATGCCAAGGTTCATACATATATCCGGTAATTTCTTCTTTACCTTTTGGATATCTGATAATAAAGCCGTAGTTATAACAATTATTTTTGAGCCATGTGCTCTCAGCTGTATTATCGAAAGTCATATCGACGGTATTTACATCGATTACGAGGCCGGTTTGATGTTCTGAGTGACCTGGTCTTGCCGAATAGGTATCGGCTTTTTCTAGTCCGTCTTTTTCGATATATTTATTGTATATTCGCTCTTGATTTTCATAAGAACGATATCCACTTGCCGGATAAATATTTAACCCGATACTTTGAGCATCACTTTGAAGAGCATTAAAAGCATCTTTTACATAGTCGATAATATTGACATAATCATATATAATTACTATATTTTGAGGAACATAAGTACTAGGTAGAGAGTACGTCTTATTGGTAATAATTGTACCACCGATATACGTTATACCATCTATCTTTTCGATTTGAAAGCCTTTTTCTGTCTTCTCTTCGATTTGATTATCGACCTTTTGTGTTCTTTCTTTGAATAAAATATTACTATTTAAAATTAAAGTAGCACTTATTAATAATCCGACAAATGAAATTACAATAATTATAATTTTGGTAATCTTTGGCATTTATCCTCCTTTAGGGCATACAAAATATTATAATCTCTTGGGATACCTTTTCTTTCTAAACTAGTATATAGTTTATGTGTCTATCTTTGAGATATGTACCCTCTCCATAAATTTTTGCATCTTTATCGATTGAAGATTTTGCTTTTTTTCAGACTAACACTACTTGAAAATAATAATTTTACGGAATTTTATTTTTTCATGGCTCTCGGATGAGTATTTTCATAGACTTTTTTGATTTGTTCATTGGTTACATGAGTATAGATACTAGTCGTATTTAAAGATTCATGTCCTAAAAGTTCTTTTACGGTCATGAGGTCGGAACCGTTTTCTAACATATCGGTAGCAAAGGTATGCCTGATAGTATGTGGACTTATCTTTAGATCTAAACCGGCTTTAGTTACTAATTTATTGATAATTACCCTGACATATCTTTCGGACAATTTACTTCCCTCTTTATTTATGATTAGGTAGTTATCGTTTTTTTTATTTAAGATACGATAGCCACTATTTAAAAATTTTTTCATTGCTTCTTGCGTATGATTATTATATATGACAATTCGCTCTTTTCTTCCTTTACCTAAAACTTTGATAGTTTTGTTAGCAAAATCGATATCACCTATCTTGATATTTACTAGTTCACTTACCCGAAGACCGGTTGCATAAAGTAATTCAATTATTAAAGTATCCCTCTGATTTATCGGTGAATCTTCTTCACATACTGAAAATATCTTATCTAATTCTTCATTTTTTAAAAATTTAGGAAGATAGAGTTCTCTTTTAGGATTAGATACTTCTTTAAAAGGATTTGTTTCAATGATATTTTCTCTAAGTAAATAATTATAGAAGCCTCTTATACTACTTAGTTTACGGGAGATAGAGTTTTTATTTATTTTTCTTTCATACAAATATTTTAGATATTTAGTTACTATTTCATAACTCACATTATCGATATCGATAAAATTATTTTGTAAGAATTCACTATATTCTACTAAATCGTCGTAATAAGAGCGAACAGTTTTATCGCTATAGTTTTTTACTATTTCTAGATATTCAACGTATTTTTTTATCTGATTCATTTTTCTTTACTTCTTCCTCTTCAAAGTGCTTTAAGGTAAAATATGTATTTCTAATCTTTTGATAATTACGATCAGAGAAATATGCGATTACCGTTCGGGGAAGTGGGTCTTTGTCTTTTAAAATAAAGTTAATACTTAGAAAACTATCTCTAATTTTTTTGAGACCGGGAAATTTAGTTATATCCTCGGGATATTTTTGAAGATGCTCCAGTAATTGTGCTCTTAAGGAAGCAAGATTTTGTATTCTTTCTCGGTCACTCTTGTAGACGATATCTTTTAGTACGTATTCATATCTTCCTTTTTCTTCGGGGTCGACAATTATGATAGGATTATAAAGGTCTAATTTTTTATTTTCTATTTCGGAAAAGCATTCTTCGATATCTTTAAGATCGACAAATGAAGATGTAACTCTATCAAATTCTTCAAGTGTTTCTCTTATAAAATAAATTCTTCTTTTACGAGGGTCATTTAAAACTCTTCCAGTCGGATAATTCGATCCGACTGTATTATGATCGCTAATATGAAACATATAAAGGCTCATATATTACCTCCTGGTATTATTTTATCATATCTGCTAATTTTAGTAAATTACTTTGACAGGCAAATTGACAATAAAAAATGTATCTATTTTCTAGATACATATTTTCCATCTTTCGTCGATACGATTATCTCTTCTCCCTCTTCAATAAAGAGTGGTACTCTAACTAGCATACCTGTTTCGATAATGGCATCTTTCGTTGCATTAGTTGCCGTATTTCCTTTAATACCAGGTTCTGTCTTGGTAATTTTGAAATCGATTTTTTCGGGAAGTTCAATACCGAGCATTTCTCCTTCAAAGAAGATAATTATTACTTCTAATCCTTCTTTTAAGTATTTGGCTTCCTCTTTTATTTGACTTTTATTTAATTCAACCTGCTCGTAAGTTTCCATATTCATAAAACTGTAGTTATCACCATCAGCATATAAAAATTGCATTTTTTGCTTTTCAACGTGAGCGGTAGGTACTTTTATACCAGCATTAAATGAATATTCCGCTATTGAACCTGTACGTAAATTTTTTAATTTAGCCTTTACAATAGCGGCTCCCTTACCAGGTTTTACATGTTGAAAATCTAATACTTGATATAAATTCCCATCGTAGTTAATTGTCTGACCGGTCTTAAAATCATTTACATTTATCATGTATTAACCTCCTATTTCTTAGTTTCTTTATGTTTTGTTGTCTTACGACAATGTTTACAATACTTATTTAATTCCAATTTCTCTGGAGTGTTCTTTTTATTTTTCTCTTCAGTATAGTTAATATTTTTACACTCTTCACACATCAAAGAAACTAATCCTCTATTTTCGTTTTTCTTTGCCATTTTAACTCCTCCTTTGCAAGACATCTACCTAATTATATCATATTTTTAGGGATTTATACAACTATTTTTTTGCTTTTTATGTATTGCAAAGTTATATATGATAAAAAATGCCTTTTTTATTCTTCTCCAAAAAAGGCATTTACCATGCGAGATGATATTCTTTTAGTTACGGCCGACTGGGTAGAATCGGGAACACTGATGTCGGGAGAGACGACGACAATACTCATGACAGGATTCTCACTAGGTGAATATCCGACGAATGATGATGTTATTGTCTCGGTATCGACCATATTATCTCCATCGGTATCGATAAAACTCTGACTAGTTCCCGTCTTACCAGAAGAGTTAGTATAGTATCCCATATAACCATATCCTAGTCCTCTCGTGACAACCGCACTAAATCCCTCTCTTACACGGTCGATGTATTTCTTGTCAACTGATAGTTTCCCAAGTTCCGTAGTTTTGGCTTTATACACTAGAGAGCCAAATTTTTCTCCGTTATCACTTGGCGTATAGACTTCTTTTAGTAGGTATGGCTTTAATCTCGTACCACCATTGGCAATAGTATTTATATACTGTGATAATTGTATTGGTGTATAGGTATCGTACTGACCTATAGCAAAGTCTAAAAGATGTCCGGGAAGTTTCGAAGTTCCCATGTATCCTAAACTTTCGATTGGAAGATCGATGCCGGTTTTAATTCCTAGTCCAAACTCGGCATACATGTCACGATACTTTTGGAAAGCACTTTCATCTAATGATAGGGGTCCGTCATACTGGTAATTCCCCTTTCCTACTCGTATTGCTATCTTATACTGGTAGACATTGGAAGAATTTTGAAGAGCATAGATATCATCGATATTTCCCATCGACTGCCACGAACATTTTTCAGGTGTATCTTTTATTTTGATACATTCGTCGTAGATAACACTTCCAATATCGATAGCATTATATTTATATCCGACCATCATCGAAGCGCCTTTGACTATGGAACCGGGAGTTACGGGAAGTGTTACGACGCCGGGAGTATAATCGATTACATATAACTCGCCATTATCTCTTTGTTTGACTTGCTTACCAGCCATCGCTAGAATCTCTCCAGTATTAGGGTCCGATATGACGACAAAGGAACGATTATAGTAATTTGTTCCGGCTTCGTACTTAGCGTTTAGTACTTCTTCCGATAATACTTCTTCTAATTTTTTTTGCAGATTAATATCGATAGTTAAGACGAGGTCATTTCCTCTTTCACCTTCGGATACTAATTCGTAACTATTATCTGATAAAATACGATAACTTGCTTTTTTTCCTCGCAAGTAATCTTCGTATTGATACTCGAGATAAGAAATTCCGACACGGTCATCTAACGTGTAACCTTTATCGAGATATTCTTTCGATAACTCCGATGGTATTCCCTGAGAATTAGAAGATACCGAACCTAATATAGACTTAAAGATACTTCCGTAAGGATAAGTTCTTTCCCAGTCTAATTTGGTATTAAATCCATTTAGGTTATCAATGTTTTCACTTACATAGGCATACTCGGTTTCTGATACATCACTATTTTTTATTATTTTTTCAGCATAAGAGTAACCTTTATTCATCAAGTAGTAGATATAGGCAGATTCTCTATCACGTTCATCAAAATCTTTTATTTCTTCATCTAATCTTTCGAAAATTAGTTTATCAATATCACTATCATTTAGTTTCCGCTCTTCGTATTGTTTCCATTCTTCATCAGTTATTTTTTTACGACATTCGTCGTAATGCTGACGATAATAAAAGGTTTTTAAACTATTATCGGAAACTTTAGAATAATCTACTTCAATATTGTCGGCAACAGTATAGGCAAGAGTAATCTCGTCCTTAGTCTTAACGCCGTGCTGTTTCTTATAATAGATAGTTTTTATTCCCTCGTTATCGACGAGAATATTATGATTTCGATCATATATTCTACCACGAGGAGCACTAGTACTTTCAATTTTTTTCTCGGTTGCTTTAGCCAGTTTATCGGCATACTCTTCATTTTTCATTATCTGAAGATAAAAGAGTCTTATTCCGATGATCGAAAATAGTAGTACCGAAAAAACCATAACAATAATAAATCTTTTCCTGATTACTTCTTTTATATATCTATCACTAGTTTTCGTCTTATGATTAATTGGCTTACTCTTCTTTTTTGTCTCGAGAATATTTTTTTTACTTTTGGTTTTAGTTTTCTTGTTTATTGGTTTTCTACTCTTTTTAACTTCTAGAGATATTTTTTTATTTTTTTTAACCATGAGCACTCTCCTTTAATTATTATAGCATAAATAATTAAAATATACATATATTTTATTAGGTGAAATAATGAATATTTATTTGATTGAGGAATATGTAAATAGACTGAAAAAAAGTGATATTGTTTTTTTTGCATTAAAACAGGGGATAATTTTAGATAGTAGTGAAACGGACATTATTTATAATTATATTAAAAAAGATTACAAGACGATTATCTATGGTAATCCAATCGATATATTAAAAGAGATTAAGAGTAAGGTCAAACCACTTACTTATAATAAAATTGAGAATTTGTATTTAAAATTTAAGGATAAAATTGATGTGTTTATGGAAAAAATAAGAGAAAGTTAATTCTCCTTATTTTTATTTTAATTATTTACTTCTCTTATTTTTTTTATCATGTTAGAATCGAATTTTTTATCTTTAATCATCTCTATTTCATACTTGTATGGCGGATACTCTCTTTCTTTAGAAGTATCGTCTTTAGTTACGTAAGGGGTTTCGAGAATTTTGGGAATACCCTCTAGTGAAGGATTATAAATGATATTTATTAAGTTATCAAAGCCAATTGTTCCAAAGCCAAAATTTTCGTGGCGATCCTTGTGACTTCCTCTAATATTTTTGCTATCGTTTATATGAATACAACCAATTTTTTGCATTCCTATTAATTTATCGAACTGTTTTAAAACATTATCAAAGTCAGATACATCATATCCAGCATCATTTAAATGGCAAGTATCTAA
>CANQKK010000025.1 GCA_947624475.1 uncultured Bacilli bacterium | reverse complement strand
CATCAGTACTTCTTGATGATTGCTTTGCTGTGCATGATATCAGAATAATTGATGGCGACAATGGTTTGTTTATAGCAATGCCAAGTAAGCCTACCGCTACTGGTGGTCATAGAGATACGGCACATCCAATTGATAAAGAAACAAGAAAGATGTTTGAAGATGCTATCTTTGAAGAATATAATAAAACCGAAGAATAACTATTAGTAAAAAACTGATAGTTTTTTTCATATTTTCTTTCCTTTTTCATATTATTTTTTAGGAGGAATATTAATGGACAAGGTAAGAGATGTCGATAGTGGTTTTAATCATGGACTTACAATAGCGGAAAGAAAAAGTATTGTTATTAATGGAGTAAAGAAAATAGAGAGTTTTGATAATGAGGAGTTTTTAATGGAAACAACTTTAGGATATTTAGCAATAAAGGGTGATGAACTCGAAATTATTAAACTTGATACTTATCAGGGGAATGTTTCTATTAAGGGAAGAATTGATAGTTTGATGTATTTAGATAATGCTGGTAAAAAGGATAAGGAAAGTTCGTTAATTAATAAACTATTCAAATGATTTTACACGTACAGATATTATCACTTTTGTATTCTTTTATATTTGGAATAGTTTTTTTTGTTCTTCTCGAAATTAATTATAAGCTCTTGTATTCTGGAAAACTTATTTATAGAATTATAATTTCTTTTATGTTTATTATAGTTCTTTCACTTTCTTATTTTATAGGGCTTGTAAAAGTTAATAATGGAATAATTCATGTGTATTTTTTTCTTTCTTTGTTTACAGGTTATTTGTTTTCTTTTGTCATATATCGTAAAATTAATTGTAAAAAAAAATGACTTGTGTTATAATGTGCTTATAAGATAAGAGGTGATAGACTTGGCTAAACGAAGATCAGATAAGTTAGTTAAAAGAAGAATTTTACTCTTTTTTGTTTTCTTTGGAGCAATTATTGGACCTCTTAGTTACAGTTTTTTTTCTAATATTGATAAGATAATGGAAATAAATAGGGATAAGAAAAATTTGGAAGATAAACTTTCTAGTTTGAAAGATGAAGAGGATGTTTTAAACTCTGATATTAAGAAGTTGAATGACCCGGAATATGTAGCAAGATATGCTAGGGAAAAGTATTTGTATTCTAAAGATGGGGAACTTATCATTAGAATACCTGATGATGAATAAAAAGAAGATACTTTATTTTATTTGGTATCTTCTTTTTTTGTACTTCTTTTTCTTGGCTTATTTTTTACTTCTTTAACATTATCTTCAGATGGGGAATTTTCATTTTCTTTAACGTTTTTTTCATCCTTAGGTAAATGTTTATGTTCTACTAAGTAATCAATTTGTTCTTTGGTAATTGTCTCTTCTTCGAGTAGTGTATTAGCAATTAGAGCAAGCAAATTTTTGTTTTCGCTAATTATCTTTTTAGTTTGTTCGTAGCAGTTATTGATTATTGAACGCATTTCTTCGTCAATTTCATGGGCTACAGTATCTGATATGTTTCTGTTTTTAGTGTAATCTCTTCCTAAGAAAGTATTTCCGTCAGGTTCTTCGAGCATCATTGGACCTAGATTACTCATACCATATTCGGTAACCATACTCCTTGCTATCTTGGTAGCCTTTTTAAAATCGTCATGAGCACCAGTAGTTATCTCTCCAAAAGTGATTTCTTCTGCTACACGACCACCAAGTAGTCCGCAGATAGACTCAAGTAATTCTTTCTTTGTATAGTTGAAAGATTCTTCTTTTGGAGTCATCATCGTATAACCTCCAGCGTGACCTCTTGGGATAATGGTTATCTTTTGAACTTCATTAGCACCATCTAACTTTAATCCCATAACAGCGTGACCGGCTTCGTGGAAGGCTACGAGTTTCTTTTCTTTATCAGTATATTTCTTTGTTATTTTAGCAGGTCCCATTAATACTCTATCAGTGGCTTCATCAATTTCGGCCATCGTTATAGCTTTTTTGTTTCTTCTGACTGTAAGAAGAGCAGCCTCATTTAGTAAATTTTCAAGATCGGCTCCCGAAAAACCTGGAGTTCTTTTGGCTAAGTATTCGAGAGTTATACTTTTATCTAGTATTTTGTTTTTAGCATGGACTTTTAATATCTCAATACGAGAGTTTTTATCAGGTAAACTTACTGTTACTTGTCTATCAAATCTTCCTGGTCTTAAAAGGGCAGGGTCTAGGACGTCAGGTCTATTAGTAGCGGCGATTATAATAATTCCCTCGTTAGCACCGAAACCATCCATTTCGGTAAGTAATTGGTTAAGTGTCTGCTCTCTTTCATCGTGTCCACCACCTAAACCGGTTCCTCTTTGACGACCAACAGCATCAATTTCATCGATAAAGATAAGACATGGGGCATTCATTTTTGCTTGTTTGAACATATCTCTTACTCTCGATGCACCGATACCTACGAATAATTCTACGAAATCAGAACCACTAATATAATAAAATGGAACTTTTGCTTCTCCGGCAACGGCACGAGCAAGTAGTGTTTTACCAGTTCCCGGAGGACCTACTAAAAGGACTCCTTTTGGTATTCTTGCTCCCATATTGGTAAATTTCTTTGGATTTTTTAGGAAGTCAATTAATTCTTGGACTTCTTCTTTCTCTTCAGTTAATCCGGCAACATCTTTAAAGGTAGCACGACTTTCTTCAACTAATTTTGCTCTACTTCTACCGAACTCTATCGATTTACTTCCGTTACCTAATTGTCTTGTGAAAATCCAAATTGTAATTCCAGCAAGGACAACAATAGGTACGATATCTACTAGAACTGCTAACCAAGAAGATGCTTCGGGGTCAGTTTCGATAGTTAAATCAAAATTACTTTCAGTATCTTTTTCTGATGTTATTTTGGATATAAATTCATCAGAGTATGGTAAGTATAGCGTGAACTTTTCGTTTTCTTTGTAGCCATCTAATTTTCCCTCTAGTAGATAGGTATTAGTTCGAACTTTAGGAGTAATTGTAAGTTCAGTTATTTTACCTCCATTTAAGTTTTTGATAAATTCATCATATGTAAGTTCATTGACAGTAGTATTAAATGATTTGAATAGTATTAAACATGTTAATATAAATATTAATAAAAATACATATGGAAATAAATTTCTTTTAATATTTTTTTTATTCATAATTTTCCTCTCTTTCATTGCACTTTATTATTATATCATAATTTTCTTCTTTTTTTAAGCAAAATTTACTTTTTTTTATATTTGGTATCCAAATTATATTATCTTCGGAATCGACAAGTAGTGGATATTTTTTTCTTTTGCTTTTAGGAAGTTTTTTTTCGATAAAAATTTCTTTTATTTTTTTGTGAAAATGACTATTTTTTAATATTATGTAATCACCATTTTTTCGATTTCTAAAATATAGTGGAAATTTTATATTATTGCTGTTTAATCTACAGATGCCATTGGAGTCACTATCTTCACTAGTTACTTTTTTGAATTCTAGGTTGTTTATTTTCAGTACATTTTCAAATTTTATTTTATAATCTTTATCTTTTTCTTGTATCTTTTTAATATATAGAAAATTATATTCTTTGATAATCATGATGCCGTTAGGCATATTTATCTCTTGGTTTGGTTTTGAATTATCTATTAGATTTATAATATTAAGAATATGATTTTCTTTAATGATGTCATTTTTATTATCGTATACATCTATTAGAATATAATATAGCATATTTTTTTGAATAAATTTGTCTATTTTTTTAAATTCTGTTAAGTTTATTCTATTATTTTTATATACATTATCAATATTACTTATGACGATATTTTTTATGTAGTTATTGTATTCTTCGAGAGTTTTGGAATATTTAAAGAATTTCTTATGAATATTTTTGTCTTCTTCTTTGAGAAGTGGAAGAACTTTATTTCTAATTCTGTTTCTAGTATATGATAAATCTTCGTTAGAATTATCGATAAAGTATGTTATATTGTGAGAATTGTTATAATTAATTATATCTTCTTTAGTATATTTTAAAAGGGGTCTTATTATTTCGTAATCTTTTACTTTGCTTTTTTCTTTGATACCAGCATATCCTTCGATATTTGAGCCTCTTATAATTTTCATTAAAACTGTTTCAATTAAATCGTCTCCATGATGGGCTAAAAAGAGGTATTTGGAGTTATATTTATTTAGTATTTTTTCGTAGAAAGAGTATCTTATTTTACGCGCTTCATTTTCAAAGTTGTTTTCTTTGTACTCTTTAATTGTCATAGATTCAAAAATTAGATTGTTTTTTTGACAGTAATCTCTTAGGTAGTTTTCTTCGGTAATACTTTCTTTTCGTACATTGTGATTAATGTGACAGACGATAATTTTATCAGTTTTTTCTTTAAGTATATGTAGAAGACACATTGAATCAGGACCAGAAGATACACCCACTACGACATAATTTTCAAAAATAAAGTCATCTAAAATATTGTTCATAAGTATTTCCTTTCGCATATATTATAGCAAATATTTAAGTGATTTTGAAGATGGTTTTGAATTTTTGTAAATTAGTACTTCCTTTTTTGAAATTTTTGTGTATAATATTAATTATCGAGGTGATATTTTGTATGGACACGTCGGGGGAGGTTACATTTTTATCGTTTTTAGCAAGTGTGTTACTTGTTAAAAGTGATATTGGTTATTCTGAAATTTGTAGTTTGATATCAGAATTTGAGAATAAGTATGAAATAGACGTAGTAGACCCTAGTGATGATTTAGAAGATTTTGATAGATGTGTTTATTATGATCAAGATGGTGTTCATTTACTAATTGGCTATGATGACTTTTTAATTAATAGAACTGTAACTGTTCGGGATTATTTGTTATCACTTTCTAATGATTTTGTAAATGAATATCTAGTAAATAAATTTGATGTAGTAATAAAAGAAAGAACTATAGCATAATTTGCTCTAGTTCATTTTTATTAAGTAGTATTTTTTCTTTCCTCTTCTTATAATATGGCTCTTCTTTTCTTTGGTTATAAGATGATTTTCATCGTTTATGATTTCTCCATCGAGTGAGATGGCATTACTATTTAGAAATTCTCTTGCTTCTCTTCGGGAAGATGCTATTTTATTATTTACTAGGATATTTAGGATGATATCTTCTTTTACATTAAAGGCTTCGACACCTTTGAAAGCGAGGTTTATTTCTTCATCGCTCAGATTTTTAATGTTATTACTAAATAGTGATTCGGATATTTTTTTAGCAGTTTCAGCGTCTTCCTTAGAGTGAATATCTTTTACTAATTCGTAGGCTAGGCATTTTTGAGCCAATCTTTTTTCGGGAGACTTTTCGTGCTCTCTCATAACGTTTTCAATTTCTTCTTTTGATAGGAAAGTAAATACTTTTAAGTATTCTAAAACTTTAGAATCACTCGTATTTATTAAATACTGATATATTTCGTATGGAGAAGTTTTTTCTTTATCGAGCCAAAGGGCATTTCCTTCGGATTTTCCAAACTTGTTTCCGTTTTCGTCTAGGATTAAAGGCATGGTAAAGGCGTATGCTTCTTTGCCTAATTTTTTCTTAATTAATTCAATACCGGTAGTTATGTTTCCCCATTGGTCTGATCCTTCAACTTGCATAATGCAGTTTTTTTCTTCATAGAGATGAAGAAAATCATATCCTTGGAGTAGGGTATAAGAAAATTCGGCAAAAGTTATTCCTGTCTCTAGTCTTCTGGAAATTATGTCTTTATTTATCATATAATTGACATTTATATATTTTCCAATATCTCTTAAGAACTCTAATAGAGTATAATCTTTAGTCCAAGTATAATTGTCAACAATTTCGGCTTTTTGTTCGAATAGTCTGTCTATTTGACTTCTGATACCTACAATATTTTTTTCTATTACTTCATAAGATAAAATTTCTCTTTCTGCTGTAGGTCTTGGATCCCCAATTCTTCCGGTTGCTCCTCCACATAATAAAATTGGGTGATGTCCATATTTGGATAATCTTTTAGCGGTTACTAGTGAAGAGTAGTGACCGATATGTAGACTGTCCGCTGTTGGGTCTGTTCCCCAGTAGAAAGTTATGGGTTTCCCGTTTAATATTTCTTTTAAGTTTTCTCCTGCTACATCTTTGATTAGGCCACGCCAAATTAGGTCTTCATATAAATTCATATTTATTCCTCCTTTAAATTAAAAAAATAGTACTAGAAAGGACGAGATTTCCCGTGGTACCACCTTTATTTACAATACTTTGTTATATTGTCTCTTATTTATAACGGTATTGACCGATTAGATTCGTAATATGTAATTCATTATTTTAATTTTGTCAGTTTACACCAGCCACTGACTCTCTATAAAGAAAATTAAAATAATTACTTGGTATTAGTCGTCATCTAATAAATTTCATTTTGATTATAGTATATTTTATGCTTGTTGTCAATTGTTTTTGTTAATTAAAAAGGTACTATTTTTATGGCTTTTTGAGGTCTAAGATATTTTTAGAAATGAGGATATCTATTTTAATAATATGTAAAAATAAATTGATAATTGTATAGTTCGTTTTTATGATAAAATATAAATATAGTTTTATTGGAGATGATTATGGAATTAGTACGCAGTAGTTGGGATAGGGATGACTATGATAAATTTATTAAATATTTATTTGAAATTAGGGATAGCAAGTATGCTAAATTTTATGGTAATTTGGGAATTGGTAATAGTATTATAGGGATTAGGACGCCAATACTTAAGAAGATATCTAAGGATATTTATGAAGGTAATTATAGAGAATTTTTAGATGTTTTGAAGGAAGATTATTACGAAGAGATTACTTTGTATGGATTTATTATATGTCATATTAAGGATTTGGAGGAATCTATTTCTTATTTAGAAAAATATAAGAAGAGAATTAATAATTGGGCTAGTTGTGATTTGTTTTGTTCGGGATATAAGATAGTTCTGAAAAATAAAGAATATTTTTTAGGATACATTATTGATAACATCAGTAGTGATAATTTGTGGGTTAGAAGACTTTGTTTTGTTCTTTTGTTATCGTATTATATTGATGAAAATTATTTGGAGAGAATTTTTTATTTATGTGATAATTATAATACTTCCTTTTACTACGTTCAAATGGCAGTAGCATGGCTTATCTCTATTTGTTATATTAAATTTCCTAGTGCTACTTTGAATTATTTAAGTAATAATAAACTTGATGATTTTACTCATAATAAGGCTATTTCGAAGATAAAGGATTCTTACAGGGTTGGTAAAAGTGATAAGGATTATCTAAGTAATTTAAAAAGAAAGTGAATAATATTAGAAAGAAATAAATTTAATGGTGAATAATTTACATTTTTTTTGGTAAATGATATAATATATCGTAGAGAAAGAGGGATAATCGATGATAGATAGACTTAATGCAATAGAAAAAAGATATGATGAAATAGAAAAAGAACTTGCTAAACCGGAAGTGATATCGGATATTAAAAAAATGACTGAACTATCTAAAGAGAGAACTAATTTAGAGAAGACTGTCGAAGTATATAAGAAATATAAGAAAGTTTTGTCGGATATCGAAGAGGCTAAAGAGTTAGCCCATGATAAGGATATGGCCGAATTTGCTAAGGAAGAATTAGCAAAAGGGGAAGAAGAAAAGAATGATATCGAAAGTGAACTTGAAATACTTTTAATACCACATGATCCTAATGATGAGAAGAATGTAATTGTCGAAATTAGAGGTGCTGCTGGAGGAGATGAGGCTAATATTTTTGCCGGTGATTTATTTGATATGTACAGTAGATATGCTTCTAATGAAGGATGGAAGATAGAGGTATTAAATGCTGTCGAAGGTGCTGCTGGGGGATATGCTCAAATAGAATTTATGGTTAAGGGAGAAGGAGTGTACTCTAAACTAAAATATGAAAGTGGTGCTCATAGAGTACAGAGAGTTCCTTCTACTGAAAGTCAGGGCAGAGTACACACTAGTACTGCTACGGTGCTCGTTATGCCAGAGGCAGAGGAGTTTGATTTTGAATTGGATGAGTCTGAAGTTAGAATCGATATTACGAGAAGTAGTGGATGCGGAGGACAGGGAGTTAATACAACTGATAGCGCTGTTCGCTTAACGCATATTCCTACTGGTATTATTGTCTATTCACAAACGGAGAGAAGTCAGATTAAAAATAAGGAACTTGCTTTCAAGGTGTTGAAGACGAGACTATATGATTTAAAACTTAGGGAGCAAGAAGAGAAAGAGGCTGCCGAAAGAAAAGTTAAAATAGGTACAGGAGACAGAAGTGAAAAGATAAGAACTTATAATTATCCACAAAATAGAATAACTGACCATAGGATAGGATACACTTCTATGAACTTGGATAGAGTTATGGATAGTGGTGATATGAACGACTTGATAGAGGCTCTTATCAATGCTGATTTGAAAAGAAAGTTAGAGGAAAGTGGAAAATAGTTGGGTGAATAATTCGTGGAAGATAGGGATTATTTAAAGAAATATGTATCTTCAGATACCGAGGTTTGAGATAGAACTATTAGTAGATAAGACGATAAAACTGATAGAAAACAATTTTGATAGGAAGGTTTCTATTTTAGATATTGGAACGGGAAGCGGTTGTATTGCTATTTCACTTGCTAAAGCGGTTAATTCTTCTGTCGATGGTATAGATATATCTGAGAAAGCCTTAATTGTGGCTAAAAAAAATAATGATATAAATAAAACAAAAGTTAATTTCTTTTGGAGTGATATATTTAGTAATGTAAAAAAAAAGTATGATGTAATTATCAGTAATCCACCATATATTGCTAAATTATGGATGTCGTCTATAATAATGAGCCACACATGGCTTTATTTGCGGATAACAATGGATTATATTTTTATGAAGAAATTATTAGAAATTGTCAGAAGTATTTGAATGATAAGTTTATTTTGGCTTTTGAAATTGGTTTTAATCAGGCTAAAGATATTGTATATATTATTAATAAATACATGAAAGATGTTAAAGTTATGGTGGAGAGAGATTACAGCGCAAGAGATAGATTTGTCTTTATAATGAGGTGAGAGAAGTGGTTTGTGCTGGTTGTAAAAATTTAGATGAGAAGAAAAAGGTTGATGGAGCAGTTAGTGGAACTAGATATTATTGTAAGAAAAGTAAAAAGTATATTGATGGCTCGATGAATGTATGTGATAAATTTGAAAAGAGTTATATTAGGGATATTGATACCTATAATAAGATATATAAGGAGGGAAAGGATTGGGATAATGATGCTCATTCGGCCTCTTTCTATTTGATTATTGGAGTTATTTTACTTATTATACTTTTGATTGTCTATTTATGTAATCCAGGACTTTATTAAAAAAAGAGTAACTTTTAAGTGTTACT
>CANQKK010000024.1 GCA_947624475.1 uncultured Bacilli bacterium | reverse complement strand
ATAGAAATAGAATGGAACATTGAATTTTAAGAAATAATGATATTTTTGGACTTTTCCTATTCCTGCACATGGAGGAATGGACGGTGGAGGATTCTACAGTGGTTACAAAGAAAGCAATTTTACGATGGATATTGCCGAAAAAGTAAAAGATCTATTAGAAGATAAAGGTTTAAAAGTCAAGATGACTCATTCTAGGGGTGAAATTTCTGAAAGTACAGTAATGAACGATTATAATGAACACGGAAGAGCCATCATCCCAAATGAAGTCAAATCTAAGTATACTTTTTCTATTCATATTAACAAAAATCAGGTAAGTAGTGTAAGGGGATTAGAAGTATATACTGCAGCCAATATAAATTATGATTTTGCCAAATCAATAGCGGCGACTATTAAAGAATATACAAAAATTGACTATTCTAAAAACAAGATTTATAAAATGTTTGATGGTGTTTATACTCATAACTTTTCTGAATCTGAAATTACCAATTCTCTAGCGGGATATGAAGAAAAAAAATATACTCCATATAACATAACAACAAATTCTAATTACCTATTTATGATAAGAGAAACCGGAGGATTCATGACAGGAGCATATATTGACAATAGTAATCCAGAAAAAGTAGGATTAAATCCTTACTACAATAGTAATGTTGGTAATGAAACATATTTGACAGAATTGTGCTATTTATCAAACTCTGAAGACTTAAAAATATTAATTGATGAAAAAGAAAATTTTGCTCGTGCCATTGCCGATTCAATAAAAAAAGAACTAAATTTATAAAGTGTCAAATTTATGTCAAGTATAAAATTTAGCAAAAAATATTTTTCTCAAAGAAATAATCATTAAAAAGAACTTTTGCATATTCAGAAAGTTCTTTTTTCGTATCTTTTTTCTTAATATTATCCCCTCAAAAAATAATTTTAAAAGTTTGAGTCTTTATTGCAATTTTGCTATATTTCCAAATGAAAGGAGGAATTATGGTTAATCAAATAGTATTAGTGGGAAGAATAGCAAGATCGCCGGAAGTAAAAATAACTGAAAACGGAAAGAAATATGCTACTGTAACCCTTGCTGTTCCGCGAAATTACAAAAATGTTAATGGACAATATGATACGGACTTTTTAGATTGCACACTCTGGGCAGCGGTAGCGGAGTCCACCAGTGAATATTGTAAGACGGGAGATATGATTGGCGTAAAGGGTCGTATTCAATCTCGAATAATCGAAACGCCTGAAGGCGTAAAAAGAAGAAAAACCGAAATTGTTGCCGAAAAAGTTACCTTTCTAACATCAAATTCTTCACGTAAACCAAAAGAAGAAATTTCTGAAAAATCCGAAATAAATGAAGCAGATTCATAAATCTGCTTCATACAGTTCATAATAATTAATGAAATATCAGAGCCTTTATTTCTTTGATTAGAAAAGAGTTAACAAATAGTTAAATATATGTACAATTTTAATTTTTTGTTATAAAATAACATTAACAAGGAGTTATCTCTTTGAAAGTTATTGAGGTGGTAAAGATTATGATAGGTAAGAGAGTAAAAGAATTAAGAATTGAAAAAGGACTTTCTCAGCAGGAACTTGGTCTTGCTATAGGTGTTACCAAGGTTTCTGTCTGTGGTTACGAAAACGGAACTAGAGTACCAAGTCTCGAGAATTTAGTCAAGATAGCGGAAGCCCTAGCCACTACGACAGACTATTTGTTAGGAAGAGAAGTTCCCATTATAAATGAAGAGAGCAAGTCATACATTGCATCGATTTCTTATGAAGATGTAAGATTAATTCTAGAACTACGTCATTATCCGAATCTTTACAATAAACTACTTAAAGATACCAAAAGATCTGCGAGTATTATAAATAAAAGATTAATGCCAAAAGATTAATAAATTGAAAGAAGGAAATATTATGTTAGATATAAGAAATTTATATGAAAAAGATTTTGAAGATAAGGAAATAACGATAAGTGGGTGGATTAAGAATCATCGAAAGCAAGCTCACTTTGGATTTATTGATTTATTCGATGGTACTTATTTTAAACCTCTTCAAGTTGTCTATGACGATAAATTAGAAAATTTCGAAGAAATAACCAAATTAAAATTAGGATCGGCAATTACTGTAACAGGAAAACTAATTAGTTCTCCCAAAGAAGGCCAAAAATATGAATTAGTACTTCAAAATTTTATTCTCGAGGGTGATTGTGCCGATGACTATCCGCTTCAGGCTAAAGGAAGACCGACGAGAGAATTTTTAAGAGAAATAGCCTACTTAAGACCTAGAACCAATTTGTTTAATGCTGCATTTAGAGTAAGAAGCACAGCAGCCTATGCTATTCATAAGTATTTCCAAGAAAGAGGATATGTATACTTCCATGCCCCAATTATCACTTCTTCCGACTGTGAAGGAGCAGGAGAAATGTTTCAAGTTACGACACTGGATTTAAATAAAGTAGCGGACTCTAAATCTGTCGATTATACAAAAGATTTTTTTGGAAAAGAAGCATCTCTTACCGTATCGGGACAATTAGAAGCTGAGACCTTTGCTCTTGCTTATAAAAAAGTTTATACTTTTGGGCCTACATTTCGAGCAGAGAATTCTAACACTAAAACCCATGCTTCAGAATTTTGGATGATTGAGCCAGAAATCGCTTTTTGTGACTTAAATAAGGACATGGATATCATGGAAGAAATGCTCAAGTATGTTGTTAAATATGTCCTAGATAATTGCTCTGTTGAGATGGAATTTTTTGAAAAATTCGTCGAAAAAGGCTTAATAGAAAAACTAAATAAACTAGTAAATAGTAATTTTACTAGAATTGATCATGAAGAAGTTATTAAAATATTAAAAGAAGCCGATGTAAAATGGGAGTTTCCTCCTGAATATGGAGAAGATATCGCCAAAGAACATGAAAAATACATTACAGAATATTTTAATGGCCCCGTTTTTATCAAAAACTGGCCTAAAGATATCAAAGCATTTTATATGAAACAAAATGAAGATGGCAAAACCGTAGCGGCAGTTGACCTCGAAGTTCCAGGAGCAGGAGAATTAATGGGTGGAAGTCAAAGAGAAGAAAATTATGACAAATTAATTAACCGTATGAAAGAAGTTGGAATCGATCCCAAAACTATGGACTGGTACTTAAATCTAAGAAGATTCGGAGGATGTGTTCATTCTGGTTTTGGTATGGGATTTGAAAGACTTTTAATTTATCTAACAGGAGTTGATAATATCAGAGATGTTATCCCATATCCTCGAACTCCCGGAAATTGTGATTATTAAAAAAATTTACCATAATTTTACTACCTAAAATTACCATGTTATATATTTACATAATTGGCAATACTATAATTGGAAAGGAGTAAAATTTATGAAGAAAACTTTATTATTAATCGCAGTAATAATTATATTATCTGGATGTGGAACTGACAAAACTCTAACTTGTTCTACTGATAATAATCTTGGAACAGTAACTTCAAACTCTAAATATCTAATTGAGTATCGTGATAATGAAGTAAAAAAATTAACCGTCACATATGAATATAATGATAATCATACTGACGGAGTAGGAACAGGTACGGATGGAACGACTGAAGATAATGACCTCGACAGTAAGATAGATGATAAAAATGATACAGATATGAATACAGATACTAATAATAACGCTGATGACACAAATACTGATGCAAATGATGATGAAGTTATTGGTGGTGTTGTAGGAGAATCTCTAGATGATGTAATAACCGGAATTACGGATGGTATTCTAGATATTGCTGGAATTAAAACAAGACATGATGCAAGATTCGGAACTTATACCAATACTGAGGGTTTCATGAGAACTATCGATGTCGATAATGATACAGACTACAAAGTTACATATACATATGATCTAACTAAATTATCAGATGATGATATAACAGCATTAGGAATAAGTAAAGATTTTGACACATTAAAAAGTAATTATACAAATCAAGGCTTAACTTGCAAATTTAAGTTTTTTCATATTTATTGTATATCCTTCTTTTTCAGTTCGTAATTTTTTTAATATGTTTTTTGTTGTTATTTAATAACTTTTATGCTAGAATTATTATAGAAAATGAAAATAGAAAGAGGGAAATACGATGAAAAATTATAAGACGATGGATGCAAATGAAGCCGTTGCTGAAGTGGCGTATAGATTCACTGAAACAGCAGGAATTTATCCCATCACACCTGCTTCGCCAATGGCCGAAAAAATAGATTTATTAAGTAGTAATGGAGAGATAAATTTCTGGGGTAACAAAGTAAAAGTTGTCGAAATGCAGTCGGAAGCCGGAGCAATTGCCATGGTTCATGGCGCACTTCAAAGTGGAACGCTATCAACTTCCTTTACGGCGAGCCAAGGATTACTTCTCATGATTCCAACTCTCTACAAACTAGCAGGAGAAATGTTGCCAGGAGTAATTCATGTTGCTGCCAGAAGTCTCTCTACGCATGCTCTAAGTATTTTTGGTGATCACCAAGACATCTATGCAACTAGACAGACCGGAGTATGTATGTTATCATCATCTTCTCCTGAGGAAGCATATCATATGGCAATGGTTTCTCACTTATCTAGTATCAAGTCGTCACTTCCTTTTATCCATTTTTTTGATGGCTTTCGAACTAGTCACGAAATAGAAAAAATAAAAGAAGTTGATTTATCAAAAGTAGCCTCTCTAATTGACAAAAAAGCACTTAAAGACTTTCGAGATAAAGCTCTTCGAAATGATAAACCAAATACTAGAGGAACTGCTCAAAATGACGATATATACTTTCAAAATACCGAGGTTCGAAATAAATACTATGAAGATGCTGTAAACATTACTGAACAGTATCTAAACAAAATAAACAAAATTACCAAGAAAGATTATAAACTTTTCAACTACTATGGAAGCAGTAAGGCAACTTCGGTAATTATTGCCATGGGCTCCGTTTGTGAAACCATCGAAGAGACTATCGATAAACTAAATAAAATAGGATACCACGTCGGATTAATAAAAGTTCATCTATATAGACCTTTCAGTATCAAACACTTACTTAAAGTGATTCCAGAAACTGTAAAAGAAGTTGCCGTGTTAGATAGAACCAAAGAACCAGGTTCGAGTGGTGAACCACTATACTTAGACGTTGTAAATGCCCTAAAAGATACAGACATTAATATTATCGGTGGAAGATACGGTCTTTCTTCTAAAAATACAACTCCGGCTATGATAAAAGCCGTCTATGACAATTTAATCAATGAAAAGAAAAACCATTTTACTATTGGAATAGAAGACGATGTTACTCATCTCAGTCTCGATATTGATGAAAACTTTAAATTAGATAACCACAGTTTTGAACTCTTAATATACGGTTATGGTTCTGATGGAATGGTCTCGACTTCTAAAGATATTTTAAAAATAATTGGAAATAATACCGACAATTACGTTCAAGGCTACTTCCAGTACGATTCCAAAAAATCGGGAGGAGTAACTAGAAGCCATATTCGTATTTCGCCACTTAAAATAAGGAGTACATACTATATTGATAATCCTGACTTCTTAGTTGTATCCAAAGATACTTACATGTACAAATACGATATATTAGATAATTTAAAAGATAAAGGAATTTTCTTTCTAAATACCAATTTGGATGATGAAAAATTAATAAAATCACTTCCCAATAAAGTAAAACATTTACTAGCGGTCAAAAAAGCCAAATTTTACGTTATCGATGCCTATAATCTCGTAAATAGCCTCGGATTAAAAAATAAAATTAATACCTGTATGGAAACCTGTATTTTCAAAATCATGAATCTATACGATATAAAAAAAACAATCAATATCATGAAAGACAACAATAATCATCGTTTTTCTTCTAAAGGTCAAAAAATAATCGATATTAATAACAAAGTAATTGATAATTCATTATCGTATTTAAGAGAAATAAAAGTTGATCCTTCATGGAAAGAATTAGAATATAAAGATGATAAAAAATTAACGACATTCGAAAAAATAAATCTCTTAAAGGGAGATACTCTTCCTGTAAGTGCTTTTCTTCCAAACAAATCGGGAATTTTTGAGGGTGGAACAACCAAATTAGAAAAAAGAAATATTGCTGAGAATATTCCCAATTGGATACCAGAAAATTGTATTCAGTGTAATCAGTGTGCTTTTGCTTGTCCACATGCAGTCATAAGGCCTTTTCTATTAGATAATAAAGATGGTAATGTAACAAGTATCCCATCATTTATGCCAAAAAATAAAGAGTTTACAATTGGAATAAATTACGAAGAATGTACCGGTTGTGGTCTCTGCTCCGTAACTTGTCCAGGTAAAGGTGGAAAAAAAGCTCTCGAAATGGTCGTAAATACCAAACATGATGAAAACTTTGATTACTTAATAGAACATAGTAGTAATGAAACTACTGCATTAAAGCCAATAAATGTTCGAAATATAAGTTTTCGAAATCCTAAATTCGAATATTCCGGTGCCTGTGCTGGATGTGGCGAAACACCATACTTGACAAACTTAACTAGAATGTTTCATGACAACATCATAATTGCCAACGCCACTGGTTGCTCTTCTATCTACGGAGCCTCTGCTTCAAGTACACCATATAGCGTTCCTTGGTCTAATTCATTATTCGAAGATAATGCTGAATACGGTTATGGAATACTTACCGGAATTAATCTAAAGAGAAATAAAGTACAAAAATACATGAAAGAGTATCCTCGAAATAAATTATTTAAAAAATGGTTAGAAAATAGCGATAACTACGATATCTGTAAAGAAATCGAGGGCAAAATTGATTATAAAAAGCATCCTTTCCTTTCAGATATGAAAGATTATATAACCCCAAAGAGCATTTGGGTAGTCGGTGGAGATGGCTTTGCCTACGATATCGGCTATGGTGGCTTAGATCACATTTTATCGAAGAAAGAAAATATTAACATCCTCGTTCTCGATACTGAAGTATATTCAAATACTGGTGGTCAGTCATCAAAGTCATCAAATATCGGATCGGTAGCATCATTTACTTCCAAAGGAAAAGAAACTTACAAAAAAGACTTAGCCAGAATAGCCATGTGTTATCCACATGTATACGTTGCTTCGACCAATATTGGATACAATAAAGAACAGTATCTAAAGGTACTAGAAGAAGCCTCGAATCATAACGGACCATCGCTTATAATTGCCTATAGCCCTTGCATCGAACACGGAATTAAAACAGGAATGGAACATTCTCAGTCTAACGCTTATTTAGCAAGTAAATGTGGTTACTTTCTAACATTTAGATATAATCCTGAAGATGATAAATTAACTATCGATTCCAAAGAACCAGATTTCACAAAGTACGAAGACTATCTGATGACTGAAAATCGTTTTGCTATTTTAAATAGAGTAAATAAGAAAGAGGCCACTAATCTTCTAAACGAGCAGAAACAGTGGGCTATAAATAGATATGAATATTACAAAAAAATTAGTGGAGAGTAATAAAATGGAAGAAAAAGAAATTGTGTTAGATGGTAAAAATATTAAAATAACAACAAAACTTCCAAAAGAAGAAAAAGAGGACAATAATCTAAAATCATTTTTAGATAGTACCATCGATTTAACAAAAGTAGTAGAGGAAATAAATGCCAATGATGAGAAGTAAAGAAAGAGAATTATTCTTAAAATATTTAGCCAAAATATATCTTCAAAATCCTAATCTCCCTATTCTCGAAGACACTGTCTATAGCGAACTTAGCCATTTTTATATCGAAGATGGAAAACAATCTAAAACTAGTAGTGAGAGTTTAATTAGTATTCAAGTTAAACTAGATAATAAGTTTTTAGGTAAGTGTTTTAGTAATGGCTATTTTTGGGTAATTGAGAACCGAAAAGATGCAAATGACAGAGAATTTTATAGTAATATGAAAAATGCAGTTAAATTATATGTCGCTGTAGACTCTGAAGACTTGTATCAAATTTCCGAAAAATTATTCACCTATATGCTAGATGAAAACATTATGACGCAGGGAAAAGTCGCCAAAAAAATGCGAAATGATGCTCTATTTTTACGTGTCCAAAAGGATGACGTTAAAAAAATAATTGCGTTTTTAGATAAATTAGATTACCGACCAAAAGTAAGACCAAATCCTTTTCTAATAGCATCCAGCAGTAAAAAAGTAAGTTTAGCAAGAGATGGTAATCTATCTTTTAATAAAGTTGTATCAAAATTAATTTCAAACTATATGTTATCAAAAAGAAATAATGGTACTTTAGATAAAGTATCCGAAAAAGATTTTACATATTTCTGCTTAAAAGAACTAACTAAATTAAAGGAAAACAAAAATACTCATTATTTAGAAATTTATGAAATATCTTCTTTTGAAAGTTACGAAAACTTTATCATGATTTGCGATTTAATAATAAGAAATTTAAATAATAAATTAAGTGAAGATGAACTTATTAATTTAGAAAGTTCTAAATCAATTAAAGATAGTGAAATTAAGACTAATTCCAAAGAAGATAAAGAAAAAGTTTTATATTTAATTAATCGACTAAGTAATTATTACAGTCTAGATAATGTCCATAAAATATTAATAAATTACATTGATAAAGGAGAAATAAATTACTTTACTAGAAGAGAAGGTATTAGAAAGTTTGTCAGTGATAATTTTTCTCAAGCAAGTTTAAAATCTATTTTGTACATTATTAATTGGGAAGCATTAGTATCGTCTTCTTATGCAACATATCAAAAATACGGTTATGACCAATTAGTATATGCCTTAAGTAAATTTTTAAATGAAGGACAGTTAAATAGTTTTACAAACCAAAATCACGAGAGAAGTTATTTGGGCATTGTCTTTGTTCCCGAAATATTAAACAAAGTACTAGAAGATAAACTACCTAAAGATACAACTACTAAAAGAGAAATAACTCTTTCTGATACCATAATTAGACAAGTTGAAAAGTCCCAAAATCGAGAAAATAATGGTAAAAAGTGACAAAAAATTTTTACCACTTTTTTTTGACAAGAAAATCATTTTGTGATAGAATTATAATTGCTCTAAAAAGATTCACAAAAGTTGACAAAATATTCTTTTTTTGAGATAATTTTAGTATAGAGGTGGTTTAAAATGTATAAAGATAGAATTACATTAACTATGCAAGATATTTTAGAGAAAGAATTTAAAATTGATGCTCGTGGTTATCGCCTTCAAGAGGTAGATAAATTCTTAGATATCATTATCAAAGATTATAATGAATATGATAAGATTATAAGAGGCCTAGAAAAAGAAAGAAAGAATTTAATTGAGGAAAATAATAGCCTTAAAAATGAAGTTCGAAATCTAAAATCTAGTATCGATGCTGCCAGAGGTAACGAAAGAGAAATCACGAATGTCGATTTACTTCGTAGAATTTCACAATTAGAGAAAATAATTTTAGGAAAAGAACAACAATAATTTATCTGGGTAAATGCTGCATGAAGAATGTAGAGGAAAGTCCATGCTCGCACTATCTGCGATGATAGTAGTGTTTGTGCTTAGGGAAAAAATAACCTAAGG
>CANQKK010000023.1 GCA_947624475.1 uncultured Bacilli bacterium | reverse complement strand
TACAAATTCCGAGTTAATATTAATGCCCGAGTCGATTAGAATAATAACTCTCGAACTTGCTATTAGATTTCTAAGCGATTATATAAATGGAGATACTTATTTCAAAATCGATTACCCCAATCACAACTTGGATAGAGCAAGAAATCAAATTAAATTAGTCCAAGATATCGAGACCAAACTAGATTTTATGAATACGTATATTAATGAAAGTTATAATAAACATCTAGTAAGAAAAAGATAGTCAGTTTAAAGCGTGCTAGAAATAGTGCTCTTTTTTTATTAAAAACATATATTTTACTAGGTGATAATTATGCGTTTATCCGATCTTCAAACTAAAGAGATAATAAATACTTCGACAGGTAAGAGATTAGGTATGATAATCGATGTTATAATAGATTCTGGAGGATCAATTAAATCCCTAATAGTAGAAACAAAAAGAATAAAAAAATTCTCTGGTCGTGAAGAGTACGAACTAGACTGGAGACAAATATCCAAAATAGGTGATGACATTATTTTAGTAAACGATAAATACATGAAAAGTAGTTAAATTTTAATTTCCAAATCTTGTCTATTTATAACATTTATATTATAATATAAATATAGGATGTGGAATGATGAATCGAAGAGGATTTACATTAATTGAATTACTTGCTGTAATCGTAATTGTCGGTCTACTAGCGGTCATAATAGTACCAAATTTTTTGTTGACATCTGACAAAGTAGGTGAGTCATCTTATAATATTTTAATCAAAAGTATTAAGACTGGTGCAGAGTCTTACTATCAAGAATGTGAGTATGGTAACATACCTTGTCAAATCACTAATAATCAAATAAAGGCCAATATTGGAACCCTTGCAGAATTAGGATTTTTATCAGGAAAACAAGTGTCGTCTGGCATCAAAGTAGTAGATCCAAGAGATAAAGAAAATGATTTAAGTTCCTGTCAAATTATTATCGACAAAAAAGTATCCAAAGTAAAAGATAATAATGGAATAGAAAATACTAAAGTTACATATATCATCTCTAAAAATGATGACAATAAAACTTGTCCTTCTAGTGATGATTACCAAAATATCAAATAAGTAGTAATGGAGTTGAAGTAATATGAAGTTAGTAGGAAACAAATGGGACCAAGTATTAGAAGAAGAATATCAAAAAGACTATTTCAAAAAAATAGTTTTATATATCAACGAAGCATACAAAAAAAGACCTATCTTTCCACCTAAAAATTACATTCTAAGAGCTTTAAGTCTTACCGACTACGATGACGTAAAAGTAGTTATTTTAGGTCAAGACCCATATCATGGAGTCGGAGAGGCCAATGGTCTTGCATTTTCCGTCAATAAAGGAATAAAACTCCCGCCCTCTCTTCAAAACATTTATAAAGAGTTAAAAAATGATTTAGGAATTCCTATCTCTCAAAATGGCGATTTAACATGTTGGGCTAAGCAGGGAGTTCTCTTATTAAATTCCGTACTGACTGTCGAAAAAGATCAGCCTGCTTCCCATAAAGATTTAGGATGGGATAAATTCACTGATGCCATTATAAGTAAAATAAATGAAAAAGAAACTCCCGTCGTATTTCTTCTTTGGGGAAGTTTTGCTAAAAGTAAGAAAGGATTAATAACAAATCCCAAACACGAAGTAATCGAGTCATCACATCCGTCACCATTTTCTTGCAATTATGGTTTCTTTGGCAGTAGACCCTTTTCCAAAACAAATCTCTTTCTTATTAACAACGATTTAGAACCTATCGATTTTACTGTTAAATAAAATAGTTAACAAAATTTGCTAACTATTTTTACATTTTTATAATAACTTCACAATTTAAAGTCCTCAAAATCCTCATCACTCATATCTTTTCTATCAAAGAATAACTTTTCACGATATTTTCCAAAAGTAGCAACGACATTCGAAGGAAATTTTTTAAGAAGAGAATTATATATCGTAATATTATCATTATAATAATCAATAAAGTTATCTATTTTTGCATCTATTTCCGAAGTTTCCTTTATTATTTTCTTAATTTCTTCACTTTTACTTATATCGGGAAATTCCTCTTTTAGTGCGTTAAGTTCAATCGAAGACCTCATAAGTATTCGATATAATTCAAAATTACCAATCTTTCTACTTCTTAGCTTAACTACTTCTTCAAATATTTTATCTTCTTTATTGATATTCGTTTTAATAATTGGAATGGCTCTGTTTATTAAATCATATTTATTTCTAAGATTATTATCTATCATGCTTTCAACTTCATTAATTCTAATAATATAATCCTGAAATCTATTATACGTAATAGCATAAAAAATTGTTATAGCACACACTAAAATAACTATCATTAAAATAATAACCATAAGTATTTCCATATATCTCACATCCTACATAAATTATATCAAAATAACTAATCTTTTTCAACAAAAAATAATACGTTACCGTATTATTTTAACTAAAGTCTTTTATAAAATTAATAGCCTCTTCAAAAGTAACAAAATCCAAGTATATCATTAAAATTAAGTACCACTCTCCGGTAGTAGGATTAGATACGATAATATGATCTCTTCCTGCTTGCTCGATAATACCATCAAATACTCGATCTTGCCATTTTTCTGATCCTGGAACAGTTATATGAAACTTCGCTTTCTTCCCTTTATTGAGTCTTAAAATATTTTCAATATACGACTGTTCCATCGATAGGGGCACTCCCGTAGTTGTCTGCGTCTGCTCGTAACTCGGAACTGACTGCTGATTAGGAACAGTATTAGAATTTAATCCCACTCCCGGAAAGACAGGATTTTGATAATAACCATTATTCATATGTTTCCTCCTCTATTTAAATATATGAGAGAATTTTTACAGTATAACTAAAAAAAATGTCAAATAATTTTACTTTCATTTACAATCATTAACAATAAAATTATAATAAAATTGAGGTGATAAATATTGAAAATAAAAGTAGGAGTATCAAATAGACACGTTCATTTAACGAGAGAAGATTTAGATATTCTATTTGGTAAAGACTATGAACTTACTGTCAGAAACTATTTAGATCAACCAGGACAGTTTGCCACCGAGGAGACAGTTACTCTAAAGACGGATAAAAATGCCAAGGAATTTGTAAGAATTGTTGGTCCTATCCGCAATTACACTCAGGTCGAACTACTAGATATCGATAGACAATATTTTGGAATAAATCCACCGGTTCGTAATTCCGGCGATTTAGAAGGTAGTGAAAATATAACTATAATTGGTCCCAAAGGTGAAATATACAAAAAAAATTCATGTATAATTGCTAACAGACACATCCATATTAATACTAGAGACAAAAACAATTTCAAAGAAGACCAAATAGTGTCTGTTCAAATTAATGGAAAAATGTTAGATAATGTCCACATCAAGACGGGAGATAACTTCGCCTATGCCCTTCATATCAATAAAGATGATGCGGAAATTAACAACATTGAAAACGGAAATATTGCCATCCTAAAGGAGGAATAGCATGTTTGATGAGACCAAAAAAATAATCAAAAGATCAAAGAAGGAAGTAACTTATAAAATAGTTACTTCTCTTTTTATTCAGGTTTTAGCCTTAATAATACCCGTCTTTTGGAGTAAGACAATTACCGAAGTAACCGAAGGAAGTTACAAAGTAGGATATTATCTCGTAATCATAACTCTCTTTCTATCTATCTTTTATTATTATTGGTCTTATTTAAATCAAAAAACATGGTATAAATTTTACAATAAATTATATACTGAGTATACTAATCTTACTATTTCGGAAGTAAAAAAAATAAACGAAGTTAATCTTGGTGAGTATACTAACATCTTAAATAATGATATCGATATTATCTGCACATTTTTAGGAAATGTCATAACGAGAATTCTCCAAATAATAGAATTCTTTGTCATCTATGCCTATTTCTTAAGTTTTAATTTTATTATTTTCTTCGTCACCATAATCGTATCCCTTCTCATGGTGATAATTTATGTCAAATCCGGTAAAATTGTCCAAGAATTAAACCTCAAAAGAAAGACGGCTCTCGATGATAAGACGATTATGCTTCACAAATTATATACGACTATAACCGGTAAGAAAAATAGTATCAATAGTGTAAATACCCTCTTTAGCAAAGACAACAAAAAATACATTGTAGCAAACTCTAAATATAACGTAATCATACAGGGCATTATTTATTTTGTTCTAGGAATAGTAGAAGCCACTAGATACGGAATAATTATCTATTCTATCTATCTAGTTAGCATTGGTAATATTGAAATAGGAACCATTCTTTTAATATATAGTTACTATGCCAAAATAATTACTAACTTTGAAGTGTTAGGAACAATAACCGCCGACCTTCGAAGTTTCATTGTATCTCTTAAAAGATTAAATAAAATAACTTCCTCAAATATTGCTAATTAAAAAATATCATGTTAAAATAACAATGTGATATCGATGAAAAAAATTCTAATAAACATAGTAAGAAAGTATCAGAAAATACCTTTTAAAAGTCATGATAGTTGCAAATTTATTCCCACTTGTTCCAATTACATGATTGAAGCCTTAGAAGTGCATGGACTCTTTAAAGGTTTGTACTTAACTACAAAAAGATTACTAAAATGTAGTCCCTTTACCAAGAGTAAATATACGTATGATCCTGTACCAAAACTAAAAAATATTAAATAAAAATCTCAAAAATATCAAATCATAATTTAATTTAAGAAATAGAAAAGAGTAGGTGTCTATGAAAAGATATTTTATAATATTAGTATTAATAATATTCATTAGCCCAATTACCATTATTACTTTAAAGGCTATCAAAAATAATAGTAGTTCAAGTAACATAGATACAGAGAATTCTGATAGAGAAGAGGTAAGTCGTATGAAAGTAATTATTGATAATAAAGAATATAATGTTGAGTTAGAAGACAGTGAAACATCTAAATCATTATTAGAACTTCTACCACTAGAATTAGAAATGAAAGAGTTAAACGGTAATGAAAAATATCATTATCTTGATATAAGTCTTCCTACAGATAAAACAAATCTTTCCAAAATAAACAAAGGAGATCTAATGCTATACACAGATAATTGTCTTGTCCTTTTTTATAAGTCATTTACTACCAGTTACAGTTACACCAAAATAGGTCACATTGATAATTTGCCAGATTTAGATAATAACGATATAAAAATAACATTTACAACTTAAAGTAAAAAAAAGAGACTCCTCTCTTTCTTTAAACAAAAACAAAAATTTAAATATTATTACTACCAGTAGAAGTATTATTAATACTCTGCGCAGGTATATTAACATCTTGCTGAGCCCCAATATTACTTATTTGTCCTTGGCTAGTTATCGGACTAGCATTAGCGGTAACATTTTGATTAGCAATATTATTTATATTATCATCAATAACATTTTGACTTGGAGCATTCATAATTGGCTGAATATTAGGAATAACATTTTGTACGTCAGTTGCCGAATTACTAGGAGTATTAACCGTGCTATTGAAAGCATTAGGCATTATAGGAGTAGTGGGAAGAATACTACCTAGATCAGCATTTGTATTATTAGCCACATTATTTAAATTTTGATTAACCTCACTAAACGGTTGCACCGGAGAAGGAATACTCTGATTAGGAGTTCCAATAGGAGTTACATTTTCCATATTTGGATTAATTTGTATTTGACTTTCTTGCTTTCCATCATCGATTTCTGGTTCTTTTTTTCCCTTTTTCTTATTTAAAAATAGAGCAATTATTAAGAAGATAGCAACTGCCACTCCCCCTATGATAATATAAAAATTTTTCATATTATATAATTCAAACCCGAATTCGATATTTTCAAAATCTGTAGAAGCGAGGTTCCAAGTTAAATTTCTATCATCATTATTAGAAGTAGTAGCATTATTATTAATAGCGGGATATGGAAGATTAACTTCAAATTTCAAATCCATCGTCGACATTAATGAAGATGGATCTAAATCACTACCAAAATCTGCCGTTTCCCTTTCACTATTATCCACTTCTGAGTATTCAGACTCGAAATCATCTAGTGAATTATTATTTGTTCCTGGCTTAAATTTAACAGTATAAGTATTTTTTAAGAACCCTCTTTTTACTGTAAAAATATAATTATTATTAGTACCTCCTTCATTGCCACCAAAAATAGTAGATAAATCATATTCCAATTTAGAATTAGTACTTACTTCATCTATATTTTGAAAACTTTTGGAAATAGTGTATCCCACCATATCATCTTCCGAGTATTCAGTAACAGTAAAGCCTTTGCTCTCCAAATTTTTTATGTCATCTTCCTCTAAGATTTCTCCTTTTTCTTCCGCAAATTCTTCACTTTCCAATAACGACGAATTTAAAGCGTATATTATTGAAAAATCCATTGATTTATTCTTCTTTACATCCATTTTAACGTTATATTTAACACATCCAGTTAATCCCCAAAGCATCACCCACAGTAATATTAAATTTCTAAACCTTTTCATTTCGTACTTCCTCTCCATCCATTTAAAAAAATCAATAAGTTATCGAAACTATAACTTTCTTTTAGAATATAATTATAATATAGATAAGTATCTTTTTCCCTTATATTCTATCAAGATAATTATATCAAAAAAAGCAATTATTTGCAACATAGTTTCAGCATATCAATCGGTTAATATGTATTTTAAACTTTACAAATTAACAAATGTATGATATTATTTATTTGTAACTTTTTAGGGGATTAGTTAAATGGTATAATAATGGTCTCCAAAACCACTGTTGGGAGTTCGATTCTCTCATCCCCTGCCATTTAAATAATACAAACTGTTACAGTTTGTTTTTATATAAA
This sequence comes from uncultured Bacilli bacterium, assembly GCA_947624475.1. Classification (GTDB taxonomy): domain Bacteria; phylum Bacillota_I; class Bacilli_A; order RF39; family UBA660; genus CAG-302. Next base: position 3,400 of record CANQKK010000023.1, on the reverse strand, counting down.
AGGGGTGCATTTCAGATGGAATTTAAATTTAATTTAAGTGATAATTATTTTGACGAAGTTGATAAATTAAACAGTAAGTTAAATGATAAAAAAAATATTTCAAAAGAAACTTTAAAATCACTAAAAGAATCTACTAATTTGGAATGGACCTATAACAGCAATAGTATAGAAGGTAATACTCTAACCTTAAGAGAGACGCAAATCGTTTTAGAAGGAATTACAGTAGGGGGTAAATCATTAAAAGAACATCTCGAAGTTATAAACCATGATAAAGCGATATTCTTTTTAAATGATCTCGTTAAAGATAAAGAACCTATAAACGAATGGAATATTAAAAATATTCACGAGTTAGTATTAAAAAAGATAGATGATGCGAACGCTGGTAAGTATAGAAATGAAAATGTAACGATAAAAGGTGCAACTCATATACCACCAGACTATTTAATTGTTCCAGAATTAATGGAAAAGTTAATTTTAAGTTATGAAAGTTGGAAAAAGTATCATCCAATTATAAGAGCAACTTTGTTACATGGCGAGTTAGTTAAAATTCATCCTTTCGTCGATGGTAATGGTAGGACATCTAGATTAATCATGAATTTATCATTAATGAAGAGTGGATATTTACCTGTCATTATCAAAAAAGATAAAAGATTAGATTACTATAATGCTTTAGATAAAGCTCATATAACTGGTGATTATACCGATTTTATCAAATTAATTACTGAATTAGAAATAGAAATGCTAGAGAAATATTTAAAATTATTATAGAAATAATAATAAAAAGTCCTAATTGAGTTCCATGCCCAGTTAGGATTTTTTAAACAGTAATTTTTAAGTAGTCAATTTTTTCATAACACGTTTTTATTAATAATTATTTATATTCGATACTTATCATTTTTGCATGGACGGCAACTCTTTTAGTACCAGTATTGTCACAAGTAGATAAAGTTAATATTTTATCATCTGTAGTAACATCGATTCCAAAGTTATAGATACTTCTTTCTTTTATTGTCGAAAGAAACTTATCATAAGGTTCGGAATTAAAAGTGACTTTCAAATAATATACTTCAGGCTCGATCGTATATATAGAAAATACTTTCCAAATAGTATTAGTAGTAGGAGTAGACATCTTTATATAATAATTGCCACTATTATTTAGATAACTGTCGTAAAGCATCGAAGGAACTGAACCGAACATCGTCTTATTATTCATATTATGTCCGTATATAATCGTATTCTTACCAAATTCGTCAAAATCGACACGGTAATCCGCAAATATCCATCCTCCGGCATTATCACTTCTATTAAATGCATGAGTTAGGTAATATTCATTATCGTCTGATTGTACTACGGGATAATTAACTTTAGTTCCCTCCACTTTTAACCAAGCAACAGTATCGGGATTTTTATTTAGTAAATCATTAAAGTTAACTTCCATAAATGGAACCGACATATAATCCCAATAATCGTTAGGGTAATAAGTATAATCTTCCTCTGGGTTTTCTTCCTCTTCAGTATTATCTTCCTCCAGATCATCATCGTCATTTTTTTCTTCCGGAATATCATTTTGCTCTTCAATTATTTCCGTCGAGGCTATAATATCTTTCGATAAGTACTTTATTTTAAGTCCTTGAACGTACCATCTACTAATTAAAAATACACATATCAAATAGACAGATAGGGAAAGACCCATCATAAGAGCAGTTGTTTTCTTATTATGTTTAGATATTTTTTTCTTTTCCTTTTTACTAAATATAGATATTATTCCTAAGACAAAATATTTAGGAAAGATAGTTAAAATAGTAAAAACACCGGTAAAGAAACATTTAACGAAAGAAATCATTCCTTTAAATACAGAAATGAGGCCGGTAACAAAAAGTTTAAAAAAATGCATAACTACCTCCTTAATATTCTTTATATCATTATAACACATCATCAGCAAAAAGTGTATTAATCTTGTTGTATTTGTCAAAAAAATATTGTATAATACAAACTGAAACGAGGTAGTATAAAATGAACGATATCAAAATAGGAGATAATTTAGAATTGCACTGCTATAAACACAATGGAAAAATAAATAGTATTTCCGATAAATTGACAGTTATTGATATTCAGGATGATTATATTGTCTGTGGTGACTTTAAAACTACCATTATGGAAAGCGATGGATCGACACATAAAACAAAAGAGCCAGCCATCATGTTCTTTTTCAAAGATAGATGGTTTAATATAATAGGACAACTAAAAGAATATGGTATTTATTTTTACTGTAATATTGCAACTCCATATATGATAGATGAAAATGTCATAAAGTATATTGATTATGATTTAGATCTTCGAGTATTCCCTAATGGAAGTTTTAAAATATTAGATAGAATGGAATATCGTTATCATAAAAAACAAATGAATTATCCTGATAGATTAGATTTTATATTAAAATATGAGCTGGGTAATTTAATCGAAATGGTAAGAAAGAAAGAAGATCCATTTAATAAAAAGTCTATTGAAGATTACTACGAAATATATACAAAACTAATTGAAAAAGAAAAAGAATAACAAACTAGGTAAAATTAAAAAAATACGATATTATGTATAACATATGGAAAATATAATTATCAAACCATAGTGCATGTATCTTTGAAAAATAAAAGTGTAATTATTTTATAATACGTACATAATATATATTGTATATAATAAAAAAATGTTAATACATTTTTTTATTTTTTCTTCAAAAAGTACTTTACAAGAAAAAGATATTATGGTATTATACATAACACATGGAAGAAATAGCACATATAATTTCCATGTATGTGTATCTTTTAAAAAAGTATTAACATTTTAAAATTAGATGCATAAGATAATATGTGCGAGATATGTTCTAACAATCTTTTCAACTATTTTTTACTTATTTATATATTAAAATGAAAAAACTTAAAAAAAGTGAAAAAAAAGGTTGACAATGTCGAATATATCTGTTATATTATGTATGCACTCCAAAAAAGTGCGAAAGAAAAGTTCTTTGAAAACTGAGCAAAATGTCAATTTGAGTAGCTAGGAAATTAAAACTTAATTAAAAATTTATTTTTTTTTTGAGAGTTTGATCCTGGCTCAGGATGAACGCTGGCGGCATGCCTAAGACATGCAAGTCGAACGAGGTGGCCCATTGAAAGTTGCGTGCTTGCACAAAGCTGGATTTGGATTCCCACCTAGTGGCAGACGGGTGAGTAACACGTGGGTGACCTACCTTTTCGTTGGGGATAACAGTTGGAAACGATTGCTAATACCGAATAAGATATGAGAGTCAATTTCATATTGAAAGGAGCCCTTAAAGCTTCGCGATTAGATGGGCCTGCGGCGTATTAGCTTGTTGGTGGGGTAATGGCCTACCAAGGTAACGATG
>CANQKK010000022.1 GCA_947624475.1 uncultured Bacilli bacterium | reverse complement strand
AAAGTAATAGTAAATTCATAACTATTCCAATTCCCCATCCAATAAGGCAATAAGTCAAAATGCTTTTTGCTTTCTTTGGCGTTTCTTTTTTCCAAACAAAATATAAAATTAGGCCTACTATTGGGATAAATAGTGATAGAATATTTAATCCTATATTTGGAGTGTCATCAGCATTAGATGATTCTTTTTTTACTTTGACACCACATTTAGGGCAAACATAGGCTTCTTTGGAAATTTCTGCTCCACAATTTTCACAATACATCTTTTGTACCTCCTAATACAATTTTAGCATGTTATTTATTTTTTGACAATATTTATTCGGAAGTTTTTACTTCTTCTTTAAAGACACTTTCTAAATCTTTGGAGGAGGAATCGATAGTGGGTTCTGTACCTTTTAAATAGTAGAACATTTCTTTTTTTTCGGAATCTTCACTTGCAATATTACCGGTAATTGGATCTACTAGCACGCCGACGACATTATCGGGAATTTCATACCACGAGGTATCATGATCTTTGAAATATGTTTCCATAGTATCAATCCAAATATTTTTGTGATAGGAATATTCAGTGCTTTCGACGATGCTGTTGTCATCATAACCATTCCATACGCCTAATACAACTTCGGGTGTGTATCCCATTATCCAGAGGTCTGTATCAGTAGTTCCGGATTTTATGGCATACTTATGGGTTATATTGGGAAGTAGTGATATTAGGGTAGGATAGTTGTAATCGATAAAGTTTTTGTTATAAGTATACGTCATCATTTCATTTAAGATATATGTTAGACTAGAATTTAGAATAGACTCGGTCTCTTCGTTGCTTTCATATAGGATATTACCTTTGGAGTCTTCGACTTTTTTGATAAAGTGAGGAGTTACTTTATATCCTAAATTGGCAAAGGATGAGTAACCTGTTGCCATTTCGATTAAACTAATTTCTCCAGTTCCGAGGGCAAGAGATGGAAGTGGCGATAAATTGCTCGTTATTCCTACTCTCTTAGCGGTATTTATTAACATGTTTTCTCCGAGAAAGAGATGTGTTTTTACAGCATAAATATTGTCGGAATAAGAGATAGCGGCGGCCATCGAAATTGGACCGTTAGCATAGTTATCATTATAGTTTTTGGGACTGTATTTTTGTTCACTAGAGAAGGTAAAAGTCGTCTTTTCACTCGTGAAAGAAGAAGATGCGGTAAAGCCACTTTCTAAAGCAGTGTAATAAAGAAGTGGTTTCATAGTCGAACCGACTTGTCTCTTGGAATTTAGGACTCTATTGAACTGACTTTTACTGTAATCGTTTCCTCCTATTAGAGCCATTATTCCTCCGGTATTAGGGTCCATCATAATAGCGGCGGTTTCGACTTTGGTATCATCGTTAATGTAGCTGTAGACGGAATTTTCTAGATCTTCTTGAGCTTCTGTATCGAGGGTTGTATAGATACGTAGCCCTCCTGTTTCAATTAGGGAAGTTGGTATTTCCTTGATGCTTTCTAATTCTGATAGAACGGCATCACGGAAATAACCGATACTGTTTAAAGTACTACTTTGAGATTTACCTATAATATTAAGTTCGGTATTTAAAGCATCGTTATATTCTTCTTCGGTTATTACTTTGTTTTTTTTCATCATACCTAGAACTATTTTTTGTCTTTCTTTGGCTAGGTCATAGTTTTTAGTCGGCGAGTAGTTGCTAGGAGACTGCGGAATACCGGCGAGCATAGCGGACTCGGCGATGGATAAATCTTCAGCGGATTTACCGAAGTAGTATTTTGAGGCGGCTTCGATACCATAGACATTACCATAGTTGATAGTATTTAGATATCCTTCTAGGATTTCGTCTTTGCTATAGTGAACTTCAAGTTCGAAGGCAAGTAAGGCTTCATCTAATTTTCTTTTCCACGTTTTATCAAAGTTTAAAAAGAGATTTCTGGCATACTGCTGGGTAATTGTCGATGCACCTTCACTTTTACTTCGACTTACAATATTAGTAAGAGCAGCTTTGGCTATTCGCAAATAATCGAATCCGATATGCTTATAGAAATATTTATCTTCCGTCGATATTGTCGCATTTATGAGATTTTGACTAATTTTTTCGAGAGGTACCCAGTCATCATCAGTCTGAAAGACAAGCTCTTCATCTTTGTCATATAAATATAGGGAACTATCTTTATTTATTTCCATCTTAGGTGTAATTAGGCAATAGATGTATACGGCTAGATGGGCAAAGATAAAAATAATAATTGGTATCAAAGAAATTTTTAGAAATTTTTTTAATTTTTTCTTCATTAATATTACCTCTTTTCAAGTGTTTAAATATGACATTTATTATTATGTAAAAAAATGATTAAAATATGTTGTATTTTTTTTGAAGATATGTTATGATTTCGTATGAAATGTTTGGAAGTGATTTTTATTAGAATTAAAGTTAAAGGTTATTTGAAAAATATTTCTTCGAATGAGATTACTTACTTTGAGGAAAAAGGTATTAAAAATAAGAATAAAATTACTTATAGTAGTGATAATATTAAATACGTGATAAATATCAATAGTGATAAAGTTGTTTTAAAAAGAGATGGAAGTGATTTTGTTAATACTTTTATTTTTAATATGAAGCAAAGTAATTGTAATTATTTGCTTAAAGATAATAATTATAGTTTGGATATGGATATTAAAACTGTAGATATAAATGTAGATGATAATGAAATAGTAATTAAGTATAAAATTATCGATACGGAAGCGTTATATGAGTTTAAAATAGAAGTGAGTGATACATTATGAGTATAAAGATGAGATTGAAGCATATCATAAAGACGTTTTTGCCAGTAGAAATAGATGAAGATAAAATTGTTATCGATATTCCTAAAGATAAAAGAAATGGTGATTATTCTTCAAATATTGCTTTTTTACTTACTAGCGTGCTTAAAAAGAGTCCAATGGAAATTGCTAATGAAATTAAAGATAGTATCAAAGATGAAATAATAGATAAAATAGAAGTTGCAAGTCCGGGATTTATAAATTTTTATTTGTCTAATAAATTTTTACTGGACAATATTAAAGTGATACTTTCTGAGGATAAAAATTATGGCAAGAATAATTTTGGAGCTGGGGAAAGGGTAAATATTGAGTATGTCAGTGCTAATCCAACTGGTACTTTGCATATCGGACATGGTAGAGGAGCCGTATATGGGGATAATCTATCTAGACTTATGAGTTTTTCGGGGTATGATGTTACTAGGGAATATTATATAAACGATGCTGGTAATCAGATGAATAATCTTGGATTATCTATTAAGGAAAGATACAAAGAAAAGTGTGGAAAAGCGTATGAAATTCCGGAAAATGGATATCATGGTAAAGAACTTATCCCAATAGCGGATAAACTTTATAAAATTTATGGAGATGGTAAGTTAGATGAAGATGTGGAGTTCTTTAAAAAAGAGGGACTCGATATCTTACTAAATAATATCAAGAAAGATTTGGATAAGTTTAGAGTTAATTTCGATGTCTTTACTAGTGAGCAGTCGCTATATGATAGAGGACTTGTCGATACTGTCCTTACTAAACTTCAAAGAAGTGGGAAGTGTTATATCGATGAAGATGCTCTATGGCTTAGAACGACGGATTTATATGATGAAAAGGATAGAGTATTAATTAAGAGTGACGGTAATTATACTTATTTACTTCCTGATATTGCTTATCATGAGGATAAATTAAATAGAGGGTACGATAGGTTAATAGATGTCTTGGGCTCGGACCATCACGGCTATATAAATAGATTAAAGTCCTCTATTGATATTTTGGGTTATGACTCTTCAAAAATTGATATTAGAATACTTCAGATGGTGCGATTACTTCGTGGTGGAGAAGAGGTTAAATTGAGTAAGAGAACAGGAAAGACGATAACTTTAAATGAGTTAATTGAAGAAGTTGGAATTAATGCTTCGAGATATTTCTTTGCTTCAAAGGGTCTCGATACACAGATGGATTTTGATTTGGATTTAGCAGTTAAGAATAGTAATGAGAATCCGGTCTATTATATCGAATATGCTAATGCGAGAATATCGTCAATAATTAGAAAAAATAAATCACAAATAACCGAAGAGTTTAGTACTACTTTCAGTGAGCGTGCATATATTATCATGAAGAAATTAGCAGAGTTTGAGGATATTGTTATATCTGCCGCTAGTAAGGGAATTCCGCATCTTGTTGCAAATTATCTTTATGAACTTGCTAGTTTGTTTCATAGTTACTATGCTTCAGAAAAGGTAGTTACCGACGATGAAGTATACACAAGGGAGAGAATAACTTTTCTTAAGGCTATTAAAGTGGTTATGAATAATGCTTCAAATATGATAGGAATAATACTTAGAGAGGAAATGTAGGAGGAAATAATATGCTCAGTAAAATGACTAAAGAAAATTTAGAATTACTTTCTTATACGAAAATTGCCGAAATGTATTTAAAGGAACATAAGAGACCAATGAATACTGCTGACTTGTTTAAAGAAGTTTGTAAATTACTTGAATTAAGTGATGATGAATACCAAGAGAAGATAGGTGATTTCTTTGAGTCCCTTACGACATCGAAAGATTTTATCCTATTAAGTGATGGTAATTGGGATTTGAAATCTAATCATTCAGTTAAAATCGATATTGACGACATATATGAGGAATCTGATTCTAGTGATGAAAAAATGTTATCTGATGATATTCTAATCGAAGAAGATAATTATGAGGATGATAACTATGATACGGATGTCTCTGATGATGATTTGGCTTCTGATGATTATGAAGATCTTACAATAGTCGATGACGAGGAATTAGAAGATAATTAATATTATTTACAGTCTATTACTAGGCTGTTTTTTTTGTTATAAAAGTTATTTTTGGCTCATATAATTAGTTGGAGGCCTCTATGAGAAAGAAAGTTAAAGTAGGAATACCTAGATCTTTACTGTACTACCGAAGAAATGTTTTTTGGAAGAAGTTTTTGGAAGGAATTGGAGTAAATGTTATTTTGAGTCCTATTACAAATAAAGATATTATCGAAAAGGGAAAGAGTTTATCGATAGATGAATCTTGTCTTCCGTCAAAGATATATTTTGGGCATGCTTATTATTTAGTGGATAAGTGTGATTATATATTGGTACCTAGAGTTAGTAACTACGGGAAAGAAAAGAGAGTATGTATGAAGTTTTATGGACTGTATGATACATTAAATAATTTATTTCCCGATACTAAATTTTTGGTATATAATATTGACTATTTGAATTGGAACTTTGAATTTGTGGAAATGATGAAATTAGGTCTTAAACTTAATAGGAATATTTTTAGAGTACTTTGGTCTTATTTTTCCAGCAGACGAAAAGAGAAAAATTATAGGTTATCTTTGGTTAACGAACAAATTAATGTTCTTAAAAGTAATAAACTTAAGGTTTTAGTGGTAGCTCATCCTTATGTCATATATGATGATTATTTGGGAAGTAATGTAATAAATTATTTGAAAGAGATGGATATTCAAATATTATATTCCGATAGAATGGATAGAAAAGAGGCTATTTCTTATTCGAAGGATTTTTCTAAAACTTTGTATTGGCTATATGCAAAAGAAAATATTGGAAGTGTTTTTTATTATAAAGAGGCAGTCGATGGAGTTATCTTTTTGTCTTCTTTTCCTTGCGGAGTTGATTCATTAGTTAATGAGCTTGCTATTAGAAAGATAGAAAATGTTCCTTCAATTAATATTATTTTAGATGAGTCGACAGCGGAAGCAGGACTTCAGACAAGACTAGAGAGTTTTATTGATATTATAAAGGCAAGGCGAGATAATGAATAGTGATAAAATTGTTTCTTTTCCGCATTTGGGCTGTTATGCTGTGGTCTTTGACTACTTTCTTTCCAATGTGTTAAAATGTAAGATTTTAGTACCTCCTCCGACGACGAGGAGGACTATCGAACTTGGCAGTAAATATTCACCAGATTTTGTATGTGTTCCTTTTAAATATAATTTGGGTAATTATATTGAGGCTTTAGAAAAGGGGGCTAATGTTCTTATCCAGGGTGGTGGGGGATGTCGATATGGTTATTACGCCGAACTTCAGGAAGAAATACTTAGGAAATTAGGATATGATTTTGAATTCTATAATTTAATTGTTGATAATCATATTTCACTGAAAAAAGGGTATCGGTTTTGTAAGAAAATTAATTCTAAGACTAATATTTTTAAGTGCGGTTATTATTTATTTAATTCTTTAGTTATGATCCTTTGTATTGATAAAATTGAAAAGTATATTAGAAGTAATATGGGTTTTGAAGTAACAAGAGGAGAATTTGAAAAGTTAGAAGAGGAATATTTTTCGTCTTTTGATAAGAATAATGGATTATTTAAAATTATTAAAAATTATTATAGATACAAAAAGAATTTTAAGAAAATTTCTCTAAATAAAAATGGTAAACATCTTAAGGTTATGTTAATTGGGGAGTTGTACTCACTAATTGATTTTAATACTTCGTATAATACGGAGAGAAAACTTATGAAGATGGGAATAGAAGTATATAGAGAGACAGATCTTACTTATCTATTAATCGGTAAAAAAATGCGACTTTCTAAAATGGTTCGAAAGAGCAAAAAATATATTAAGTATAATTTGGGAGCAGATGCCTCTCTCAGCGTCTTTAATGCTCTTCGAGCAGTTAGGGATGGATATGATGGTATTATTCATATGAAGAGTTTTGGGTGTATACCAGAGATTACCGCTCTTAGTATTTTGGAGAATATTGCAAGTGAAAATAATATTCCGATGATAAGTTTAAGTTTCGATGCTGAAGATAATGAAGTGGGAGTAGATACGAGACTTGAAGCATTTTATGATATGATAGAGGGAAGAAAATAGAATCTTCTCTTTTTTTAATATAAATAACAAATTGTACTTTTGTATATTAAAAAAATATGATATAATGAAGGTGAGGTAAGAAGGTGGTACTGTGAGTATAATAGTTTTTCTTTTACTTTTAGCGGTTTGCATGACTTTGATTTTTCTAGTTCACAAGTATTTTGGAAAAGAAGAATTTTATTTACTTGCAATTATCTATGCAGTATTATCATTTTTAATGTCTTTTAAAATGATTAAAATATTTGGTATAGATATTAATGGAAGTATTATTTTTGGATGTGGTCTTATTGCTATTTTATATTACTTTATTAATAAATATGCTAAAAAAGAGACAAAGAAACTTATTATTATGATAATTATTAGTACTATTGGTACTGCAATTATGTTGTTATTTACTTCAATTGTTATACCATCTGTGGATGATATTACGTCAGTTTATTATCAAGATTTGGTGTTTAGTAATATATCTACTGCTGTTATATATCCAATATCACTGATCGTAACTCTTTTTATGAGTAGTTATTCTTTTGGAGAATTAAAATTAGAAAACAAATATCAAATGGCAAAGACAATTCTTACGGTTATTGGAATAATGTTTATTGATGTCTTTATATTTGTGTATTTTAATTATGCAATATTAGTTAGGTTTGATACTTCACTTTTAATTTCCCTTAATAATTATTTGGTTAAGACTTTTGTTATGATTATATTCACGGTCTTTATTTCTAAACTAGTAGGCGTAAAGAAGGTGAAGAAATGAGTTATATCTTTTTGTTAATGGAAGTATTGTTAGTCTTCTTAATTTTGGTTATATTTTATCGAATTAATAAAAAAGAGGGCTTATTTCAATATATTTTATTTATGGCCTCTATATTATGTGTTACTATGTATAAATTTATAACTATTATGGCATTTCAAATAAATTTAGGAATTCCGATAATAATGGGAATATTTTTATGTAGTAATATTATTATTCAAAGATTTGGAGAAGATGAGATAAACAAAATTATAAAGTCATTTATCTGTGGGTATGTAATTACTTTTGTTTCTTTAAATTTAATGGGAATTGTTTTACCATCCGAGTATGTAAGAGAAGGTAATGTGGCTTTTAATAATTTATTTGGTTTCGATTTTAATATCTTTAGAGTTTTTCTGGGTGGACTAATATCGATATCATTTATGCTTTGGTATAATGGGAATTTGTATTATTATTTTAGAAAGAGTCATAATAATATTTTGCTTAGTAATGTTGGATCGACCCTTGTTATTCAGTTTATTGAAAGTGTAATTTTTGTTATCATTTCTTATGGTTTGTCTTTTGAATTACTCGAATTATTTGGAATGATAGTTATGGGATATTTGATTAAGATTATTATTGGTATTATTGGACTAGTACCGATTTATATGATAGTTAAGATGAAAGATAAGTAGGTGATTTTATATGAGAACGAGAAAACAAGAATTAATTAGTGATGATTTAAAGCCTTTTGTATGTGGAATATTAAAAGAGTACAGAGAGAAATATAATTATTCACTCGAAGATTTATCTAGGGCTTTAAATTATAAGAAAAATAGGCAGACTCTACATAAATACGAAACGGGTAGCCTTAATATTCCTTATGAAATATTTTTTGATATTGCTAATATTTTTAATATAAGTTCTGATATATTTAATGAAATTCCGATGACAAAAGATGAAAAGGAATTATTTGAAAAGAAGATGATTAGAAACTACATAAGTACGATGAGTGGTTCTAAGAATATTACGGCTCGGGGAGAAAAAATTATCAACTCTTATCGTAATGCTTCGTACGAACCAATATCTAAGCAATGTGAACTATCAATTAGGCTTTTAGATGATTCGATGGCTCCGTTTTATTTAAAAGGTGATAGGGTATTTTTTAGAAAGAAAGATAGTTATAATAATGGTGATGATGTGGTTCTTGCTGTTAAGGGGAATGTACTTTCTGTCAGAAGACTTTACCGAAGTCAGAGGGTGGTAATTCTTCAGGCAATGAATCCGAAGTATCAAACTATTGTAGCGGGAGTGTTTTCAGATGATATGATACTTGGAAAAGTTGAGACGATGAGTAGAGAGGTAAGATAGTTAAGTTCTTAAATATTTTGTAGAATTTTACGGAATTTTATTTTTTCATCAAAAATTGTAAAAAATCTATAAAGTAGATTTTTTCGATAATTTGTGCTACAATTTGTAAGAAAGGAGTTGAAAAAATGGAAGACAAGAAGAAAATAACATTGCCAATTAAAGTTATTATTATTGGGGTTATTATAGGGATAGTAGTTGCAGGAATCGGAGGAATTATGCAACTAAATGCTCATAGAATTAATGAAGAAAGAAGAGAATCTGCATTAAAGGCAAGTGAAGAAGAAATTGCAAAAGCAAATGAAAGATTAGAAGAAATCGAAACTGAGTATAATGAATTAAAAAGCCAATATGATGCTAAAACTGATGAATGTGATTCTATTGTAGCTGGAAGTGATGGATGGTTTGAAAAAAATAATAAATGTCAAAGAGAAAAACAAGAACTTCAAAGCAAACTTTGGGATTTAGAAACTGAAGATTCTACAATCAAAAATAAAGATTATACCGGCTATTATCAAGAAGTTAAACCAATGTCATATCAAATATTTTATATAATTGGTGGTTCTATTGTAGGATTGGCCGTATTGGGAGCATTTATTATATATTTAGTTAAAGGCAAAAAAAGTTATTAATATTACTATCAAAAAAATCCATCCATAAGATAAACTAAATGGATGGATTTTTAATACACAAATTTGAAATTTTTAAATTATAAATCAAATATAAAATTATTTCTTATTAATTACTATTAATTTGTTAATTATAATGAATAAAAAAGACTTCGGGATGAAGTCTCTATTTTTTATTAAAAGTACTTATTAGTTTAGAGCATCTTTTAATTTGTTACCAGCTTTGAATCCTGGAGCAACTCTAGCAGGGATTTTAACAGTTTCACCAGTTTGTGGATTCCTTCCAGTTCTTGCCTCTCTCTTTTTAGCAGTGAAAGTTCCAAATCCAACCAATGCAACTTTTCCAGATCCTTTTAGACCTTTAGTTATTCCTTCCATTACTGCATCTAATGCTCTTCCAGCATCTGCTTTTGTTAAATCTGCTTTTTCAGCAACGAATTCAACTAATTCTGCTTTTGTCATTTTTAATTACCTCCGTTTTCTTTATTCAAGCACACATGGTATGCTTACTACTTAAAGATATCACATAATTGTAATAAAATCAAGTGTTTTAGGCAAAATATTTGATTATTTGTTACAGTTCAGTCAAGGAATTAAAAAATATAAATAAACCATTGTAATTAAAGGGAATAATAGATGTTTTTAATGG
>CANQKK010000021.1 GCA_947624475.1 uncultured Bacilli bacterium | reverse complement strand
AAGTTCTTTTACAGTCTTTTATTCGACCCTATTTCCATATCTTAGAACAAACCAATTAGTAAATCTTCTAAAAGAATCATTATTAATAATATAGACATTTTTATTTACCGTAATATTATTCTTAACTAAAAAATTATATGCCATACTAAAGATATGACCTAAGTAGCGGTCTAACTTCTGATATAAGTCCATATCACTAACTGTTCTAACTCTAAGCAAAATATCATCATAAAAAACCGGTAAAATAAGAGTAATATTATAGTTATCGATAGATTTATAATAGTTAATAAGTTCCTTTGTCACATCTTCCAAAGAATTTTTTGATAAATCATAATTATAATAATTACTCTTAAGTCGAACCGATATATTAGTTACATTAAATTCTTTGTAAGGAGTAAATATATAAAAACCACAATTAGCATCACTCAAATAATAAATATAATGTTTTTCTAAGGCACAAATAAAAGTCTCTTTCATAATTCCTCCTATCCTACTATGACAATTATAACAAAAAAAAGTGAACTTGTCACTCTTTTTTATCTTTTTCTTAAAATAATTTGTGAATAATTAGTAAGATTTAAAAATTATTAAGGCCATATTTATTAAACCTGTGTTTTCGTTAATTTTCTCTTGCCTTTTTCCCAAGTATCATCTTCACTTATTAGACCCCAATTAATAAATAAACTATTTACATATTCATCAGCAAAAATTCTCGTCAAGTACGATCTGAGAACTGGACTCAAATCATATTTAGTACCATCTAAATCACAATACCACATATTGTAATCACTAACTAAAATAGTACAAAACTTTTCCGTTTTTGGATCAAAATAAATATCGACAGCAACTAAATCTTTAGTATCCCACTCTTCCATAGACATAGTATCGATCTGAATACTACCATTACTCATAGCCTCACAAAAAAGTTCTCTAAATTGCTCACTATCTAATCTTTTCAAAAATTCCTTAGATTCCACTGTCGGATTCATATAATCACCCCTCGTAAGTAGATATATTATATAATTTTACTACCAAAAAGTCAAATTATCACATATCTAAACTTCGAATTTCCTCTTTTGTTAAATTCTTAAGTAATCCCTTTGGAACATTATAACCCAGTTCTCTATATATTTTTGCCTGATTATAATAACTAGTATTATCTTTTATTGAATTGATAATCTTTTTAAAATCTCGCTTTAATTTTTTATTTTCTTCCTCTAAATTTTTATTGTCAATTTTCATAAGTTTTAACTCGGTGCCTCTCTTCGCCGAAGAAAAGGAAACTCTATCAAAGTCTTCGACTACTATTTTATTTGACCTATCTCTAATTACCTCCCCACTACTAGATACGATATAAGCAAGAGGAAAAAGTCTCTCTAGTTTATTTATTATCTTATCTTCGAGGAGGAGCCTATCACCTAAAACAATACCCGAGATACAATTTTTAGGTACTCCGACAAGGAGGGCACTACTACTTAAGTTTCTTTGTTTCTGCCTTCCAATAATACCTTTCACATCGGCTCTCAAATCGAACTTACTATCCATTAAATCATAGTACAATAAGCCTCCTATCTTACTAGAAGGATTAACAACAAAGGCTATGCGGTCATTAATTTTACCAAAGGGCATCTTATCATCAATCACAAAATTTTTTCCTGGACTAGATATTAATACATCACTACTCACCTTTTTAAAAGTAACGCAGTAGTAGTTCTCGTCCACTTTTGGTATCCCATTAAATTCACTAGCAATAAGACCCTCTTTCGCTATATTATCAACTACTTCTTCACTATACTCTGTTCCATATACGAGTGTATCTTTAGTAAAATAAGGTCTTTTATTATCATCTAGATAAAGTTGATACTGAATACCATCTAATTTCAAAGCCCTAATACTTAAAAATTTTCTAATCTGACTATTAAGTAATTTTACCTGTTCCTCCGAAAGTTCTCTATCAAATAAAATATTATTCAAAAAATCCTTATCTCTCACATTATCACCATGTATTAATTGTATCAAAAAACTAATTAAAAATCTATTCTTTATCACTATTTTATATAATAAATTTCATCAGCATAAACAAAGATCCAATAACAAAGAAGATAATCATATATTTTTTATTATGATACTTTCTCGCTGTAGGTAGTAGTTCACAAAATGATATCTGTAACATAATTCCCGCGATTAAAGAAAATAAAATTCCTAGTATCAAATCATTCATAATATTTTTTAAAAAGATAAAGGCCAGTAGTGCTCCAAATGGCTCGGAAAGAGCAGAAACTAAAGTATATAAAATAGCCTTTTTCTTACTACCAGTCGAATAGTATAGAGGTATCGATATACTTATTCCTTCCGGCACATTGTGCATCGCTATAGCAAGTGCCAGTGACATACCGAGACTCATATCACTACTAGTAGCAACAAAAGTAGCTATCCCTTCCGGTATATTATGAAGAATAATTGCTATCATCGATATTAGACCAACTTTAAATAAAGACTTATTCTTTGTCTCAATAGAAGGTTTATCCGGAAGATAATAGTCGATAATCATCGATATTACTATTCCGAGAACTATTCCAAGTAAAGTTATCAAAATCGTATTAATACCACTTAAACTATCCCTGAGTAAATTAATTGCTTCCGGTACTAAATCTGTAATAGAGACGCAAATCATAACACCAGCAGCAAAAGATAGCGATGATAATATAATCATTTCATAATTTTTCTTCTTGATAAAAATAACAACTGATCCTACCATCGTCGAAAGACCCGCTATCGTAGTTAAAACAAATGCCAAAAGAGTTGTACTCATTATTATATCACCATTAAAATATATGAAAAAAAAGATGAAATTAATCATCTTTTATTAATCTTAATTAATTATCCTATCATTTACATCTGTATTATTTGACAAAAATTAACACCTACTTCACATATACTACCTATAGTATTATCGATAGAACCAGTTTCTTTCTTATCATTACAAAATACTAATATCAATAAAATAATACTAACAATAAATAAACAAAATAAAATAGAAATAACACCAATCTTCTTTTTACCTAGTTTTTTCTTCTTAAATAACTTCATTTATTCACTTCCTCTTATAGTATTACTATAAATAGATATCTTTGTTTCTAAAGATATCTATTTCACTCTCTTGGAATTATATTTTTCTTACTATAATTATATATTTCCCATTTATTTAACTGACGTCATATCTATAGTTTTTATTTAATCAGTAGTTGTGACACCAGCATCCTTACTTGACTCTGAATTCGGTGCCACAGGCTCAGGATTTCCATTAGAATTATCTGAAAAATCAGCACACCCCTCACTATCACAACCATAACTAAAACTAGAGCTAGAAGTATCAGAACTACTTACTGCCTGTCCGTCTATTACTATCTGAGAGTTAAATGTTTTATTTATCTGATCGTTCTTAGTATTAATATCGAGCCATACCCTTATTTTTATATCGATGCTCTCTCCCGCCTTTAATGTTACATCACTTTTAATAATGCTATTAGTAAATGACTGTAAAGTCTTTACTTCGTCTTCATCATCAATTTGTAATTTAATATACTGAGAATCGATAGTTCCATTCTGAGGATTGACTGCCCCATCACCAGATGTTTTTGAAAGTAGTTTTACATTAAATTTATAATCGAGATTACCAGTATTAGTAATAGTAAATACGTAAGGGTCAGTCTTCTTCCCCTCTTCGTCACTAATTGGAATAGCATTATCTAATGATATCACGCTTGATTTAGATTTTGCATCAATTGTAAGTGTCCCAGTTCTATAGTCACTCGGATTACCCGCTACATCTTCATGATAGTAAAAAGCATATGTAACAGTAGATATAGCAACTATAACTAGCACTATCGATAATACTATACCTAGTATCTTCCAATTCTTTTTAATAAATTTCATATATTTCCCCACTTTCTAAGTCATCTTTCTTTGGTATATTAATACTTGTATAACTAATATTCTTAACTATCTATTACTCTATTATTATAACAATTTTTATTTATTATTGCAATAGCCTCACAAATCTTTTTTACAAATATAAAAAAATAACCAAAATACCTACTTCCGAAAAATTACTTTCTTGAGTATTTTAGTTATTTCTTTATTTTCTTTTTCTTCTTTATTATTTTTATATTTATCTAGTAGATATAGGTAATCAGTATTATACTCTAGTGGATCAGTTAAGATAAGTGAATCTTTTTTAACATAATCTTCACTAGGAAACGCTATAGCAAAGATAGGATACTTTTTAAATGTCGTTAAATCAATAAAAAAATGACCATCTTCACTATACAAAACCATTCTCTCTTCACTAATTTTTTTACCAAAAAATTTAACGTGAACAACAGTTCCGACATAAAATTTATTTCCCATAATTTACCTCTTTTCCTAATAGACAATTTCTTAATAATGTAAAATCCATTTCAAAATAAAATTTATCTATCTTTGCCTTTTCTCTAATATCACCTATAATATTTTTATAGTAAGAAATACTTTTATAAGTATTATACATAGTATAAATTATGTATAATAAAGAGATAATATTAATATAAATTAAAGATATAAAACTATTTATAATTAGACATATTGATAATTTAAATAATGCTTTAAAAATTTTTGTAATAATTTTTATAAAAAAATAATTTATAGTTTCTTTTGCTACGATAAATTGTCCTTCTAAAAAGTCATACATCGCAATCACCCCACTTAAATCTTGCAGATATATATAATACATTATTTTAAGTATTTAGTCAAGTTTTTAAAATGGAATAATTTATCTTTCATACTTTATAATTATAAGTAAATAATAATAATGTAGTCTGTGAAAATATAAAGGAGATGTATTTTATGTTTTTTAAAAAAATAAAAAACAACCTCCTTCTACTTCTCCTTTTAACTACTCTTATTATTCCCACTAGTGCTCTTGCTTATTCACAGCACGTAATAGCAGGTGGTGAAAACATCGGTATCGAACTTAATTCGAAAGGTATTCTAATTGTCGGTACATACGAAGTAGCAGGAGAAAATCCTGCTCGCAAAGCAAATCTTCAAAATGGAGATAAAATTATTAAAATTAATAATAAAGAAGTATCTAGTATTGAAGAGATGTTAAATGTAATTGATGGGATATCTAATAAAAATAGTCTTCTAATTACTTATATTAGAGGAAACAAAGAAAACAGTACTACTTTAAAATTAATAAAGACAGATAGTGATATCTATAAGACTGGACTTTATGTAAAGGATAGTATTACAGGAGTTGGTACCCTAACCTATATTGATCCGGAAACTAAATTATTTGGTGCCTTAGGTCACGAGATAATCGAAAAGACAACCGGACAAAAACTCGAAATAAAAGATGGTAAAATATATAGTTCGACCGTAACCGGAATTACGAGAAGTGATAATGGTAGTCCAGGAGAAAAAAATGCTAGTTATAATTCAGATGATGTCTTTGGTGAAGTAAAAGAAAATACTTCGAGTGGTATCTTTGGTACTTATACTGATAGTCTTCCAAATAAAAAAACATACAAAGTAGCAACTAGTGAAGAAGTAAAAACAGGAGGGGCTAAAATATTAACCGTCATAGAAGGAAATAATGTCGAAGAATTTACTATTAATATTTTAAAATTAAATACTAGTAGTACGTCATCTAAAAATATTTTATTTGAAGTAACTGACGATGCGTTACTTAAAAATACCGGAGGTATCGTTCAGGGAATGAGTGGTAGTCCAATAATTCAAGGAGAAAACATAATCGGAGCCGTAACCCACGTCGTTGTAGACGACCCAACTAAAGGATACGGTATATTAATTACTAGAATGTTAGAAGAAGGAGAAAACTAAAAAAAGAGGATTTTTTCCTCTTTTTATTACTATAATATCCTTATTCACTTACTGTAAAATCTTCTAATTTACCATTTTCGAGCATAATTTTATTTACTTTTTCCGTAACTTTATTTAATTTATCCGAGCAATCTTTGACAAGTTTCATTGCCTCGGTATATTTATTTATTGCATCTTCTAGCGGTACTTCTCCACTTTCTAACTCTTTAACAATATTTTCTAATAGTTTAATCTTCTCCTCAAAAGTCATTTCATTACTTTTACTAGCCATTATCTTCACCTACCTTTATTATTTTACTAGAAACTTTACCATCTTTAAAAGTAATATCTACTATGTCATTTGTCTTGATACTTTTAATACTAGAAATTACTTTATTATCCTTAAAAGTCATCGAATATCCCCTATTTAAAGTATTGAGAGGATTTAATACTTCTAATTTTGAAATAATATGATCAAGTTTTTGACTACTATATTTATATAAAGTATCAGGATTATTTAAAATATAGTTATTTTCAATAAAATTATCTAATTTTTGTTCTTTAACTTCATATATCGATAGCGGTTTAGATAGTATATAACTATTTTTAATACTATCTAATTTTTTATAATTAATGCTTACTATATTATTTAGAGCATTATAACTTCTACTAGTAGCATTATCTAAGTATGTAATAATCGTATTAATATCGGGAACCGCAAGTTCTCCTGCCGCCGTCGGTGTCGGTGCCCTAAGATCCGCTACATAGTCAGATATCGTAATATCTATCTCGTGCCCGACAGCAGAAATAACGGGAATATCAGAGTCATATATCGCTCTTGCAACTATCTCTTCATTAAAAGGCCATAAATCTTCTAAAGAGCCTCCCCCTCTTCCTACTATTAGAGTATCGATCTTGTATACATCTTTAAGAGAGTTAGCAAGTTTAATCTTACTTGCAATATCAGAAGCAGCATTCTCTCCTTGGACGAGAGATGGAAATAAAATAGTCTCACATATCGGATATCTTCTCTTTATCGTAGTCAAAATATCCTTAATAGCGGCCCCTGTCGGAGAAGTTACAATACCAATTCTATTTGGTATTCTCCTAATTTTTTTCTTCTTATCTTTATCAAATAGTCCTTCTTTCAATAATTTCTTCTTAAGTTCTTCGAAAGCAACATACAAAGCCCCTATACCATCTTCCATCATCTCTTCGACATATATTTGGTATGCTCCACTAGCTTCATAGATGTCTATTTTACCACTTACTAAAACTTTCATCCCATCGTAGGGAACAAACTTCATATTACGATTATTAAAAGCAAACATAACTGCCGCTATCCTACTATTTTCATCTTTTAAAGTAAAATAATAATGACCTCTCGAATGAGCTTTAAAATTAGATATTTCCCCCTTTAAATATACCTTTCGAAGAAGTAAATCATCATTAATAATTTCCTTAATATACTTATTTACTTCCGTAACAGTAATATAATTACTATTCTCCATTATCTTCCCTCTCGTGATATATTTTATCCAATACCCCATTAATCATTTTTGATACTTTCTCATCAGAATACTGTTTAGATAATTCGATAGCCTCATTAATACATACTAAATCAGGAGTATCAGTATATACTAGTTCATAGACTGATATCCTAATAATAGCCTGATCAGTAAGCCCTAGTCTATCTAGAGTCCAATTTTCTAAATACTTAGAAACATACTTATCTATTTCATCGATATTATCAATTACCCCATTTATAATATTAAATAAAAAATCCGTATCTATTTTCTTTCTATTATCTATCTCAATACCATCAAGTACTTCATCAATTACATCACAAGTATTAAAATTAATCTTATTCTTATTATATAAAAATATCTGATACAATATCGTCATTGCCATCTGTCTTGTAATAGTTCTATTCGTCTTCATAACACACCTCCGTCCATATAATTTTATCATAAAAAATAAATATTTTAAATATATAATTCTTAAAAAATAATTAATTTAGAGACATAAAGGCTCTAAATTCCTTTTGAAGACTATTAGGCTTCAAAAAAACCTGTAGTGACTACAGGCACGAAAGGCTAAACACCACAATTTTTCCCTCTTCTCTTTAAAATTATTTTTCTTAGAAAATCAATAGGAATTACCGTAAGAGAAATAAGCAAAACAAGAAGAAACTCACCAATACTTATCGGGGTTGTTCTAAAGATAGTAAATCCCGAATAAATAATCCATATTTGAACCACTACGATGAAGAAAATAATTACCATAAAAACCTTATTTTTCCGAAGATGAGCAAAAATATTTAACCTATTACTTCGAGCATTAAAAGAATTAAAGACAGCAAGAAAAATAAATAAACTAAAGAAAGCAGTCATAAAATGATCTTCACTTTTAAAAATATGATGAATAAGTGGTAGTTTGAGAAAGAGAAGACATACGATTAGACAATATACCCCGCAGACTAATATTTCATTTAACATATAAGAATTAATAATATTTTCGCTCTTTTTTTTCGGCTTCTCTTTCATATATTCAATTCTCGGTACCTCATATGAAAAAGCAAGCCCCGCTAGTGTATCCATAACCATATTTATCCAAAGCATTTGAATTACCGTAATCGGAGACGGTACTCCAATGAAAGGCCCCACTAGCGAGAGTAACACAGCGGAGATATTTACGGTAAGTTGAAAGATAATAAACTTACGAATATTCTTAAAAGTCGTTCGGCCATAGAGGATAGCCTTAGAAATCGAGAGAATATTATCATCTAAGATGACTATGTCCGACGCTTCTTTAGCAACTTCCGTTCCACTTCCCATAGCAAACGATACGTCTGCTTTCTTTAGTGCAATAGAATCATTTACTCCGTCACCAGTCATCCCCGTAACAAGACCTAGTTCTTTACTTAGACTGACGAGTCTTTTCTTATCCTCGGGAAGTGCCCTAGCCACTACTTTAAGATTAGGAATAATACTTTTTATCTACTGTTTAGTATAATATCACTACTTTTATCCATTATACCACTTTGTTTAGCAATCGATTTAGCAGTAACTTCAGAGTCTCCAGTTACCATGACAATATTTACCCCAGCATTTTTAATAAGTTCGACAGCATCTTTCGCACTACTTCTTATTTCATCTTTAATAAAGATAACCCCCAGAAGAGTATTTCTTCTAATACTGTCGGTCGGATAAATACTCTTTGATACAGATACCGCGATAGCACGAAGACCATCGGAAGAGGCCTTATCAATATATTTTTGAAGCGCATCAGCATTTATTTTCTGTAAATGTCCCCGAGAATCTATATAATCTTTACTATAACCAATTATCTTATCGGGAGATCCTTTAATTAACTTTATTTTCTGATTATTCTTCTCAATTATCGATATCGAAAATTTATTTTTACTATTAAACAGTACTTTATCCACTACTTTAATATTATAATCCTTCTCTTTATTTACAAATTTCAAAAGACACTTATCGGTCATATTTCCCCCAATAATTTTCCTACTATCAAAATCAAACTCGGACTCATTATTATAAAGAAGAGCCTCTTCGATTAATGTTTTGTACTTAGAAGGAAGACTATTTAAAGAAGTATATTCATTTAAACTACCATCTACTAGTGATATAACTTCCATCTTTCCATTAGTTATCGTACCAGTCTTATCAGTAAATAAAATATTTAAAGACCCCGCCGAATCAATACCGACCATCTTCCGAACGAGCACTTTATCTTCGAGCATCTTCTTCGAGTTAGTCGATAAAACGAGCGTTATCATCATCGGTAGCCCCTCGGGAACGGACATTACGAGGACAGATACCGCAAGGGTCATCGCCTCTAATAAATATTTTAAAAATATCGATATCATCATTACCTCTCTTATCTCGGTTAGATTAAAATTATTAGCAATAAAGATTTTAGAAAAAAGATACGATAAGGCAATTAGAAAGGCCGCTATATAACCTATCTTACTTATTACTTTAGCCAAATTCGTAAGCCTTATTTTAAGCGGAGAAGTATCTTCTTCGGTCGTAAGTTCTTTTGCCATCTTACCATAGAGCGTGTCCATTCCCACCTTGGTAGTTAAAACAGTTGCTTCCCCATCGTAGACAGTCGTTCCCCGATAGACCTTATTTTTTTCTTCAGCATAATTTATATTATTTATCTTTTCTTTATATGACTCTCTACTCTCACCATTTAGCGAAGACTCATCGACGGATAATCTTCCACTTACCAAAATACCATCGACGGGAACTTTATCTCCCGAAGACAAAATAATTAAATCACCCACGACCGCTTCATCGATAGGAATTTCCTTTATTTTACCATTTCTTTTTACTTTGACATTTATTCGTGACGACTCTTCCTGCATTCTCTGAAAGGCCTTATTGGAACCATACTCACTTAAAGCTGAAATTAAAGAAGCAATAAGAATAGCCAAAACAATACCAATTGTCTCAAAG
>CANQKK010000020.1 GCA_947624475.1 uncultured Bacilli bacterium | reverse complement strand
GACCATACTATCTTATTATAACTGATAACTATAATAAAATTAAAAAAATAGGAATTATGAAAATATTGACCGAGATGAATAATAATTATGGTTTTAGTATGGTGATAATTGAAAATAGACTAAGTAAGCTTCCAAGTAAATGTAATAATTTTATTTCTATTGGAGATTCATCATCGCAGATTTTGGAAGATGCCTATGAGAACCAGAGAATAATTAATTTTTCTGATGAAATAAATTATAATATTAATATGGATTTAGTTGGGAAGTATCTATCGAACATTCCTATTGAATTCGAAAGAGGCAGTAAAGACTTACCAAATAGTATTAGCTTTTTAGAAATGGAAAATGTCGGAAAAGTAGAACAATTAAATGTCATCAACAGATGGAAAAATAATGATCCTATCAAATCCTTAAAAGCCGAAATTGGTGTCGATGAAAATGGTGACTTAATGTATTTAGACTTACATGAAAAATATCATGGACCACATGGATTAATCGCCGGTATGACGGGATCTGGAAAAAGTGAATTTATAATTACTTATATATTGTCGATGGCAATAAACTATAGTCCTAATGAAGTTTCGTTTATCCTAATCGATTACAAAGGTGGAGGATTAGCGGGTGCTTTTGAAAATAATGTAACTGGCGTTAAACTTCCTCATCTAGCGGGAACTATTACTAACTTGGATAAAGCTGAAATGGATAGAACGCTAGTAAGTATTGATAGCGAGGTAAGAAGAAGGCAAAAAGTTTTCAATGAGGCAAGAGATAAATTAGGAGAAAGTACGATTGATATCTATAAATATCAAAAGTTTTTCCGTGAAGGAAAATTAAATAATCCTATCCCTCACTTAATAATTATTTGTGATGAATTCGCTGAATTAAAAAGTCAACAACCAGATTTTATGGATAATTTGATTAGTATTGCACGAATAGGACGAAGTTTAGGAGTACATTTAATATTGGCAACACAAAAACCAAGTGGTGTCGTAAATGATCAAATTTGGAGTAATAGTAAATTTAAAGTATGTCTTAAAGTGCAAGAAAAAGCTGATAGTATGGAAGTAATAAAAAGACCAGAAGCAGCGGAACTCAAACAAACGGGAAGATTTTATCTTCAAGTTGGTTATAATGAATTTTTTGCATTAGGCCAATCAGGATGGTGTGGTGCTAAGTATTTTCCATCTGATAAAGTAATTAAAAATATCGATAAATCAGTTAATTTCATTAATAATGTCGGAGTTTATATAAAAAGTATCCAAGGAGCGACGAGTAACAAAAAAAGCACTGCTCAGGGAGAGGAACTTGCTAATATTTTAAACTATGTTATTGAATGTGCTAAACTAGAAAATGTTTTTTCAGAAAGATTGTGGCTCGATAATGTACCTGATAAAATATTTGTCGATAATTTAATTAATAAATATAATATTTCTTTTTCGAATAATATAATTGATGCTATTGTCGGAGAATATGATGATCCCAATAATCAAAGTCAAAGTATATTGAAAATAAATTTAAATACAGAAGGAAATATTATTGTTTATGGTAATGATGGTAGTGATAAAGAAATGTTTATTGATAGCTTAATATATTCGACAATAACAAGACATAATAGTAATGAGATAAATTATTATATAATCGATTATGGATCTGAATCATCACGTAAATTTAATGGTTATCAACATATTGGAGATATTGTTTTTATCGGAGAAGATGAAAAACTAAATAATCTTTTTAAATTAATTAATAAAACTATTTCTGAAAGAAAGAAAAAATTTACTCCTTACGGTGGCGAGTACAACAACTATATTAAAAAAAGCAATGAAAAATTACCTTTAATAGGTATAATAATTAATAACTATGATGCTTTTTCAGAGATGAATCCTAATATTGAAGATGAATTAATTAGGCTAACGAGAGATGGTCTTAGATATGGAATCTTTTTTGTCGTAAGTGCTAATACCTATGGATCAGTAAGAAGAAAGATAAATCAAAACTTTAATACTTTATTAGCACTTAGATTAAACGATATATCTGATTATAATACCATCTTTGGAAGAGTTTCTAATCCACCAAAAGAAAATCAAGGTCGAGGAATATTTAAAGATGAAAATGTATATGAGTTCCAAACTGCTTTGATTGTAGATAAAAACATAAATGAATATTTAGATACTCTTAAGATCCAAACAAAACAATCAAATAGTTACATAGCAGAGAGAATACCAACACTTCCATCTATTATAACTTTAGATTATGTATCCAAATATTTAAAAGGAATTACAGAAGTTCCAATTGGAATTGGAAAATCATCTCTTGAAGTAATTAACTATGATTTTACTAGTTATCTATCAACATTAATTTTAAGTACAACTTCTAAAAATACCGTTAATTTTTCTCGCAGTCTAATAATAGAATTATCAAGAATAAATAATATTCAATTAATAGTTGTCGATTCTAATAAAGAGATTAGTGATATAAAAGGAAAAATAAAATATTATTATGATATTAATCCAGATAAAACAATTGATATGCTTCTTGAATTTATAAAGAAAGTAAAAGAAAGTTATACATCTAATAAAATAGTAATATTCTTTCAAAATCTAAATAAATTTAAATTAAAAATGGATATTTCAAAATTTGAGAACTTTACCCAAGAAATTAAAAATCTTGAAAATATAAATCTTATAATTGCCGATGACTATAAAAAATTAAAAAAATCAGAGTTTGACCAATGGTATCGTAATATTCAAAATGATACTGATGGAATATGGATAGGAACAGGATTATATGATCAAAATTTGTTTAAGGTAAGTTCTATAAATAAAGAAATGAGTAAAATATATAAAAATAATTTTGGATTTGTTATTCAAGATGGTAGAGCGGAATTATTCAAGACAATTGAATTAGAAGAATATAAGTTAGGTGATGAAGATGAATAAAGTATTAATAAAGTTATATGTACCAATGGTCAGTAGAAACTTTGATGTTTTTATTCCTGTAAATGAATTTATTTGGAAAATAAATAAATTATTAGTAAAATCTGTTAGCGACTTAACTGAAGGCTCACTTCCAATAAACAAAAATTATGTTATCATAAATGTCGATACAGGGAAAATATATAGTAATAATGATATCATTATTAACACAGATATTAGAAACAACGCAAAATTATTACTTTTAGAAGTCTAAAATAATAGTATTATTCAAATTTAATATATAATTTAAATTAACAATTATACAAAAAAAAGATTACATAAGGTATAAAAACCAAGAAAGGAACTTATTATGAGTCAAGCAATAAATTCTTCATCAAATAGCATTTCTTTAAAAAACATAAATATAAAAAATCAAAATTATGATGATATAATAAATAAACAAAAAAATAAACTAAATATAGACAATTGTGTAAATGCTGGTAAAATAGAAGAATACAGTTTTAATGCCAAAAACGAAACATCTGCAAAAGATATCAATACTAATACACCTGAATATAGTTTTGTCGATGCTAAAGCACTAGAAGAAATGGGTTTATTACCAAGTGAAATAAATTCCATAATAACAGGGCAAACTACCTTAGAAGAAATTTTACATAATATAGAAACTAGTCCTGATAATACTAGAAGAAAAGAAATTCTAGAATCGCAATATCTTAAAGCATATGAATTAGATTTTAATAGTATGGAAAAAGTGCAATTAGAAATCAAAAAAATACAAGAGAAATTAGCCGAATTACAATCTCAAAGAAAAGAAATAGATAATCGAGAAATAGATTCCATAATGAATATTGTCGGAAGATTAAAACAGGGTGAAAATCTAGATGATATATTAAAAGAACCTATTGCCTGGAAATATACTGATGAGAATGGTAATACTCTTTATGTATATGAAGATCCAAGTTTTAATTCAACACAAGAACATACTTATACTCCAGTAACCTTCGAAGAATTATATAAAGATAGTGAATTATTAAAAGAATTAAAATCAGTTTTAACAGCAGATCAAGCTAAT
Source organism: uncultured Bacilli bacterium (assembly GCA_947624475.1). Classification (GTDB taxonomy): domain Bacteria; phylum Bacillota_I; class Bacilli_A; order RF39; family UBA660; genus CAG-302. The sequence continues at coordinate 6,374 of CANQKK010000020.1, read as the reverse complement.
ATTTTCTCTGATAAGATTATTTATCGTTGGGAAGATAATGATAAACAAATACAATATTTTGAAGAGTTGTCTAAAAAATATGAAGAAATAACTAAAAACAGAGAAGAGAATTTAGAAAATATCGACAATGAAATAAATGACTTAATTGAAAAATATCAAACATATCAATATATATATGATAAAATTAATCATGAAGTCGAATACAATATGACATATATTGATCCATATATGATAAAAGAAGATTTTGAAGAAAATATTAATTTCAATTCTTCATGTCTTGATACACTAGAAAAAATAAAAAATGGAGAAATTGGAACAACTGCTGAAGATTTATATTATAGTACTGAGATAAAAGATAAAAAGCAGGTAGCGGATATTATGTGTGCCTTAATAAATGGACAAATAACGCTAAGTGGTGGAGAAATCATTCAAAATAATAGTACTGAAACCATTCATATATCAGGTGATAAATTTATATTTGATTATCCTGACTTTCTCCCCTTTATGACAGATTCCGAAAAAGAAGTTTTCAATTATATTTATAACACAGAAGGAGGGGAAGCAGCTTATGATTACTTAAATGGAATTGCTAAGGAGCTTGATAATCGAGTTGTTGAAGATAAGCAAAGAAAAGACACTGAATGGGCTTCTGAGCATGAAGTGCTAGCTTCTATTAAATCAGTATTTATAACACCATTTGAAGGAATTGCTTCCTTTTGTGAATCGATAGGAGCCCTAACATCTGGAAGAGATATAAGAAGAAAAAACATATATAGTTCAGGAGATGTACAAAGATCAGTTGTTGCAAATAATATAGCAAATGAACATGGAGGTTTTTGGTCTTTTATCTATCAGACTGGTATGAGTATGGCTGATTCTGCTTTCAATATTGGATTAATAACTTTGTCAGGAGGAACTAGTACCATCGGAACAGCAATGTTTAGTACTGCTACAATGGGTTCGAGAGTATATGGATCAGCATTAAATGATGCCTTAGATAGAGGAATGTCAGATAGTAGAGCTGTCTTATTTGCATGGACATCAGCAGTTGTAGAATCAGCAATGGAAAGTTATTCAGCAGGACATTTATTAAATCTTGAAAAAAGTCTTGGAAAAAGCGTTGAAACAATAACAACTAAAATAACGAGCAGAATAGCAAATCCAAAACTAGCAAATATTGCTGCAAAGACAGTACATGTCTTTGGAGGAATGATAAGTCAAGGACTATGTGAAGGTGAAGAGGAACTTTCAACAGAAATATTTAATACTATATTTACGGAAAAATTTATAGCGGGAGATTTTAATAATTATCTAACTACTGTCAATCAATATATGCAATACGGATATAGCGAAGACGATGCTGTTAAAATGGCTATGAAAGATTATTCTAATCAGTTTATGCAAGCCTTTTTAGGCGGATTTGTATCAGGAATGACATTTGGAGCATTTGGGTCATTAAACTCATCTCAAAAAGTATCTAATAAAGTAGCAAAAAATATAATTAATGAGTATAATACTAAACAAATTCAATTAGAAAATAATACTGATATAGCAAATATGAAATTTAAAAAAGAAATATTAGATAATATTGTAGCTGAATTGGGAGAAGAGCAAGGAAAAAAGCTATTACGCCAATACAGCCTTTACAGTCAAATAGGAAATACTAATGCTGTCAATAATATTATAAATCAACTACCTTCGAAGTTTCGTGATCAAATATCTAGTATAACTGCTAATGACATTAAAGAATATTTAAATATACCTAGCATAAATATTGGAATGCAATTTTTTGGTTCAAAAGATGCTCAAATAGACGCTTATGTTTCACAAATTTTGCAAGGAATAAACGCTATGGATGATAAGTATGGATCTGGAAGCGCTTTATATGCAATAAAAAGATATATAGATGGAACAGCAACAGCAGTTAATATTAGTAGTGCTGGAAATCTTAGGCAGATTGTAACTAGTTTAGATATGAAAACCCTTAAAAAATGTTATAATAGAATAGTATCTGGACAAAATCAACTAAACGCTTCAAAACAGTATATTAATAGTGGACAATATTCTGTTTCAGAAACACCATTTGAAAAAATACAGAAAGTATTCAAAAGTAAAGTAGATTTACGAAGTAAGTTAGAGGCAGCTGTATATTTTGGTGATAGAAAGCAGTACTTATATTATAAATTAGAAGAATTAGCTAAAACATACCCTAATTCTGAATATAGTCAATATTTTTATTATTTAAGAAACATGCGTTCTAGTGATATTTCCGAAATAGATCTCTATAATTATCTTTCCCAAAGAGGATTATTAGATAAAAAAGATTATAAAGCTTTAGAAAAAATAGATTCTATGGATAAACCAAATTATTCCAAGACCGAAAAATTGGCTATTTTCCTTTATACTAAATGGTTAGGGCCAATTATTACAGCTCGAAACAGAGAAGCAAAAACTTTTTATCAAATAGAAATTGATGGAACAGATTTAAATAAAATCCAGGATGATCTAAATTACGGTGTTGAAAAATATAATAAAATTTACAATACAAATGTTCCGTATATATCATATGATCAATTTGTATATATTATGGATAATATAATCTCTAAAAATACTTTAAAAGAAGATATCGTCGTGTATAGAGGCGTTGATAAATTTTTCTTTAATGGAACAGAGTTATCAATGCTAGAACCAGGAACGATTATTAATGATAAGGCATTTTTAAGTACTAGTGTTGTTAAAGAATGTGCCCATGAACATCAGTATTTATTAAAAATAACTGTTCCCAAAGGAACGCCTATTGCGTATCTTGAATCTTTTACTGGTGTTAATAATTTTGGCCAACAAGAGCTATTATTAGGTAGAGATCTTGATTTAAAAATAATAAAAAGAGGATGGAATGATGAAACAGGAAAAATAGAAATATCGGCCGTAGTTATCCCTAAACAAAATCAAATGATTGGTTCTAATCCAATATTTACCAGATTTTCAAAATGTTAGTAATTATTATTCTGATATGTATGGTGTAAAAGAAGGAACATCTATAAAAGAATTAATAAATGAAATGAATGGTAGATTAATGGAAAGATATAATGCTGAAGTGGATGATATGATAATTAAAGGCTTATACAATGGAAATATAACAATTCCTGAACATGATCTTACTCATGTCAAAAATGTTTTATTGTATTCTATGTATATGGGAAATAAATTTGGTCTTTCCGAACGAGAATTAGATATTTTAATAGAGAGTGCAAAATACCATGATACTGGTGTAGTAAATAATAATAGTCATGATAGGCATAGTATTTTAAGTGCAAACATAGCGGATAATAATTTAAAAGGATTATATTCAAATAATGATTTAAATATAATAAAAGCTATAATTGAATTTCATGAAATAAGTAAAGCTGATGAAGCAAAAATGTTTTATCAAATATGTCACACTTATGGCATTACTAACAATGAAGATATGGATATGGTTTGGAACCTTGGATGTATTTTAAAAGATGCTGATGCGTTAGATAGAACAAGATTCCCTGGAAATTTAAATACTCAGTATTTTAGAACTAATTTAACTCATGATATGACATTAGCAGCATTTCAATTAAGAGAAGCTATTGCCACACAAGAGATAAACGATTTTATTAATTCAACTACTAATGAAAGTATAAAAAATGAATTAATGAATTTTATGGTCAATGAAACATGTCCAAGAATGATAATAAACTTTGCATTGAAGCACATAAATGATTATGGAAGGGGATTTAATTCCATTACTGAATACATTGAATATATAATGAGAACAGGATTTTTTAGAAAGAGGTGATAAAGATGGATGACAGAATGGTTATGCACCCAAAAGATATTCGTATAAAAACCGATAGTGGAGAATATCTATCAGGAAAAGAAGCAATAGAATATTTGGAAACAAAGAGAAAAGTATTAGTAAGTGAAAAATTAGAAGCTGGTGATATTGTTAAAATAAAAGAAGTAGATGAGCCAGTTATAGTATCTGACAAAACAATACCCCCATTTACTTATGGGGGATATACCAAAGAAGAACCAGATGAAATGCTTCTTTTTAATCAATATACAGTTGAAAAAATTATTAGTAAGAAAAGAGGTTAATTCTCTATAAAAATCTTATAGTCAAAAAATACAAAAATTATAATAAGAATTATAATGAATAAACTTTCACGATAATTCTTTTTTAAAAAAGCTCTTTCATTAAGAAAGAGTTTTTATATACATATTGAAAAAAGAAGTATTATCATATATAATAAAGATGAACAATAAAGGAGGTTATATAATGCTTCAAGTAAAAAATGTATCAAAAAAATTTACAAGACAAAATAGTAAAGGCCAAAAAGAAGAATTTTATGCCGATAAAGATATTTCTTTCGAAGTTAAAGAAGGAGAAATACTTGGAATATTAGGACCAAATGGAGCAGGTAAAACGACGCTTCTTAGAATTATTGCCGGAATAATGAAAGCATCGTCGGGTACTATTGAAATCGATAATTTAAACTATTCCAAAAATGAAATCGAAATCAAAAAAAAGCTTGCCTTTTTAACTGGTAATACTAAATTATATAAAGACATATCACCATATGAACTCCTTTGGATGACCAGTGAATATTATGATATGAAAAAAGATATTATCAATAAAAGAATAAAAGAGTTAAGTAAGAAATTCAAGATGGAAAATTTTATCCATCAAAGAATTGAAACATTATCGACCGGACAGACCCAGAAGGTAAGTGTGGCAAGATGCCTAATTCATAATCCCAAATATTACATCTTCGACGAACCGACAAGTGGCCTTGATATAATATCTAGTAAGACTATTTTAGATATTATCAAAGAAGAAAAGGAAAATAATAAGTGCATTTTATATTCGACTCACTATATGGAAGAAGCCGAAAGCATTTGCGACTACGTCATACTACTTAATCACGGCCAAATAATCGCCGAGGGAACGCCCAAAGAAATAAGAGAAAAGACCCATACGAAGAATTTACGTGATGCCTTCTTTAGTCTTACGGAGGAAATATGAGAAATATTAAAATAACTATCAAAAAAGAACTTCGAGCAATAGTAAGAGACAAAAAATCACTTCTTATGATGGCACTTACCCCCATATTTATTCCCATTTTTATCTTCTTAATGAGTACGGTATATGATTCGATGGTAAATAAAGAGCCTCCCACCTACAATATTGGTATAAATTACATTGCAAGTAATGTCGAAGACGAACTACTAAAACAAAATAACCTAAATTATACTAAATACTCTTCGGTAGAAGAGATGGAAAAGGCCTATCAAGATAGTAAAATTATCGGATACATAACGAAAGATAATAATAACTATACTATCTACGCTAACGAAGAGAGTGAAGAGGGATCATACCTCGTCATGTATATAGAAAGTTACTTAGAAAGTTACAATAATTATCTAGGAAGAATATACCTCGAAGAAAATAATATCGATAGTAATGAGGTCTACAATAACATAACATATAATAAAACCAACTCGATATTTGGAAGTGAAATTATAAATATTGCCATTATCTTTACCATTATGTCGATGACCTTGTCGGCCGTATATACTGCAACTGACATAACTGCCGGAGAAAAAGAGCGCGGTACTTTAGAGACCCTTTTGACATACCCTATCAAAAGTAGCGAGTTAATATTAGGTAAATTCTTTGCGATAATTATAAGCACTTTAATTACTCTTGTCATAAGTTTGATACTCATGATAGTCTCCCTTAGCATCGTTCAAAATAACACTTCTATTCTCGAAAATTCGATTCTAAATATAAATGCGCTAACTATCTTTATTTCCTTTATCATTTTATTTACTTATTCCTTTTTTATCTCGGGAATATGTATTACGCTAGCCAGTTTTGCTAGAACCTACAAAGAAGCCCAAAGTACTCTAACGCCGGTAAGTCTTGTAATATGCGTACCGATGTTTCTTCAATTATTAAATTTTAAACTGCATGGTATCTTTACCATTATTCCTATATTAAACCATAGTTTCATCATATCAGATATTTTTTCCGGTAGTATAAATAAAGTAGGTATTATCCTTACTATCGTATCATCTGTCATTTATTCACTTCTTCTCGTTTACATAATTATATGGCAATACAAAAGCGAGAAAGTTTTATTCGGAAAAAATTAGAAGAGTAGTTGACAACTTACCGTAATAATTATATAATAAAAATGTATTTTCTATTATTCATTAGGTGACAGATGAATACCAAAATAGAAACGGTCAAATACCGATATCAATTAAAAAAGAGCACATTAGTGAAGTAGGGTGGCACCGCGGAAGAAAATCTTTCGTCCTTACACTTCATTTGATGT
>CANQKK010000019.1 GCA_947624475.1 uncultured Bacilli bacterium | reverse complement strand
CTTTGTTATGATAAGAAAAAGAAAAAAGTTCATCAATATAATTTAATAGGTATCTTCGGAAAAGAGGATATCTATTTTATTTATTATAAAATGTTTGTAAATTTATAACTTTTTTGGTACAATACTAGCGAGAGGGATTTTATTTATGTTTAAGATAGGGAATATTGAAATAAAAAATAATATTGTTCTTGCTCCAATGGCTGGTGTATGTAATAGTGCATTTCGTAAAATTATTAAGGAAATGGGATGTGGACTTATGTATGCCGAGATGGTTAGTGATAAGGGAATGATATATAATAGTAAAAAGACAAAAGAAATGTTATATTTTGAAGAATGTGAAAGACCTATTGCTCAGCAAATTTTTGGTAGTGATAAGGAGAGTTTTACCAAAGCAGCGAAAATGGTAGAAAAGATTATGAATCCTGATATTATCGATATTAATATGGGATGTCCAGTACCTAAAGTTGCAATTAAATCACAGGCTGGTGCTTCCCTTCTTAAAGATCTTGATAAAATTAGAGAGATAGTTTCCTCAGTAGTTAAGTCTGTATCTGTTCCGGTTACGGTTAAGATTAGAAGTGGTTGGGATAGTAGTAGTATAAATGCTATCGAAGTAGCAAAAATAGTAGAAGATGCTGGTGCTAGTGCTATTACAGTACATGGAAGAACGAGAAGTCAAGGGTACTCGGGAGTAGCAGACTTAGATATTATTAAGAAAGTAAAGGAAAGTGTTTCAATACCTGTAATTGGTAATGGAGATATCGTAGATATAGAAAGTGCTAAGAAAATGTTATCTTATACTGGTTGTGATGCTATTATGATAGGAAGAGGAGTACTAGGGAATCCTTGGCTTATTAAAAAACTAGTGACTTATTTTGCTGATGGTACTATTATTAATGATCCGTCTTTTGAAGATAAGATTAAGATGTGTTTTCATCACCTAGATTATCTTATGAAACAGAAGTGTGAGAAAGTAGCGGTACTCGAAATGCGTAGCCATATAGCCTGGTATCTAAAGGGTATTCCTCATTCGCAAGAGGTTAAAAATAAAATATTTAAGGCTACGTCGAAAGAAGAAATAGAGAAAATTTTGAATAACTATTTAAAAGAGATTAAAAATAGTTTATAATAGTTTTTGGGAGATGATCTTGTGAAAGTTGGATTTTTGAAAAGACTTGGTGCTTTTGTATTTGATTATTTAATTGTTGGATTTATTTTGTCATTTATAATGTTGGGTTTTAAGCCGAACTCTGATATTTATAAAAGGACTAATGAATTAATTAAGAATTATATGGATGGTAAAATAAGTGTAGAAGAGTATACTAAAGAATATAAGCAAATTAATTATGATATGCAGAAAGAAGATGTTTTAGTTAATGGAATATCTGCTGGTTTGTATGTTGGATACTTTGTTATCTTTGCTTGGTTAAATAAGGGGAAAACTATCGGAAAGAAATTATTTAAGATTAAAGTGGTCGGAAAAGATAATAGAGATGTTACTTTGGTAAATATGTTAGTTAGAAGTTTATTTATATATGGAATTTTATCTAGTATTTATTCTGCTATATTTGTAAATTTCTTAGGAGTTAATGCCTTCGATCAGGTAGGAACTATTGTATCTTGGATAGAGGGATTTGTTATTATCGTAAGTTTCTTTATGGTTACTTATCGAAAGGATAAGAGAGGACTACATGATATTATGGCTGGTACTAGTGTAATTGGAGAGGTGAGATAAATGGATAGAAGTGAACAGGAATTAGTGAGAATTGAAAAGATTGATAGAATTAGAGAGGTATGTAATCCATATCCGGATAAGTACGATAGAACACATAAACTAATCGAGGCAAGAAAATTGGAAGATGGAACAATTGGTGTTAGAATTGCAGGAAGAATTGTCTTTATGAGAAAAATGGGAAAATTAAGTTTTGTGCGTATTCGTGACATTGAAGGAGACATGCAACTTGAAATTAAAATCGATATAGTCGGAGAAGAAAAGTATGATTTTTTTAAAAAACTTATCGATATTGGAGATTTCATTGGAGCGGAGGGGGAAATATTTACGACGCAAACTGGCGAGAAGACACTTCGTGTTTCCTCTTTCGAATTTTTAGGAAAAGCCCTAAGACCACTTCCTGAGAAATTTCATGGCCTAACTGATATGGAAATGAAATATCGTCAGCGTTATACTGACCTTATTATGAACGAAGATTCTAGGAAGGTATTTTTAGGAAGAAGTAAGTTGTATGCTTTTATCCATAAATATTTGGGTGATAATGGATTTTTGGAAGTTGAGACACCAATATTACAAAATGCAGTAAGTGGGGCTTCTGCTAGACCTTTCTATACACATCATAATGCTCTAGATATGGAATGTAATCTTAGAATTGCTCCGGAGATATATTTGAAAGAGTGCATAGCAGGAGGGTTTGATAGAGTTTATGAACTTGCTAAATGTTTTAGAAATGAAGGAATGGATACGGAGCATTTACAAGAGTTTACTCAGGTAGAGTGGTATGTTTCTTATTGGAACTTTGAGGATACGATAATTTTTTATAAGAAGTTTATGCAAAGTTTACTTATGGAAATAGTGGGAACTACTTCTATTGAGTATCAAGGTAATACTTTGGATTTTGGGAAAGATGAATGGACGAGAATTAATTACTGCGAAGAGATGGAGAAGATACTTGGTTTTGATTTCTTAAGTATAGAGGATCCTAATGAACTTAAGGAAGAAATTGTAAATCATGGACTTTATTCTTTGGAAGATTTAGAAGAATATAAGTCTATTAGTCAGATTATTGACTTTGTATATAAGAGAAAAATAAGAGCAAATATAGTAGAACCTACTATTATATATAATTATCCTGCTGTTATGATGCCTCTTACGAGAAGAAATGATATTGATAATAGAAGGGTTGATATGTTTCAAGTGGTAGCATCTGGTACTGAACTTTGTAAGGCTTATTCGGAATTAGTGGATCCTGTTATTCAAAGAAGTGCTTTTGAGGATCAACTTAAAGCTAAGGCTCAGGGAGATAATGAGACGATGGATATGGACGAAGGATTTTTATCTTCAATGGAACAAGGTATGCCTCCAATATCGGGACTTGGTTTTGGAATAGATAGACTTATGATGATTATATTTAATCAACCCTCAATTAGAGATGTTGTTTTGTTTCCACAGATGAAGGATAAGAAATAATTAAAAGTATTATAAAATAAGGGATAAATGATAATTTTTCTCTTTTTTTCTTTACTTTTGTGACTTTTGTGATATAATTAGGTGTAGAGGAGGTTATTATGAAAAAACATAGTTTATTCAAAACAATTTTAATAGTTCTAGGATCTTTGGTTCTCGTGAGTGCAATCCTTGCAACTCTTGGATACATTGTTCCTGGTATGAAAGGAATGTTTAATTTTATTCCACTTGCAGATACAATGATGAATTTTGTACAAGCATTCTATTATTTCTTTGATACTGTTGTTTACTTGTTAATACTTGGTGCTTTTTACGGAGTATTAAGGTTAGTACCAGCATATAAGAAATTATTAGATGGTATTGTTATGAAAGTAAAGACACATTCAAAGTTATTTGTTTTTATCGTAACAATAATATTTGCTGTATTGTCGTCAGTTACTGGTCTTACTAATGCTCTATTAGTATTCGTACCGTTTGTGATTTCAATTATATTACTTCTCGGATACGATAAATTAGTTGCGGTGAGTGCTACGGTAGTTTCAATGCTCGTAGGATTTATAGGTGGAATATTTGTAACTCTTAGGGATCCTAATAATTATTATGGATATTCCGCTACTACGTTAGAGGGAGTTGCTAGTATATCTAAATATGCAAATTTGTGGCCTAAATTGGTGTTACTCGTATTAGGCGTTGGACTACTTATTTTCTTTATTAATAGACATATAAATAATGTTCAAGAAAAGAAAGTTAAGTATGAACTTAATGATAATAATGATGAGGATGTGGCAGTATCGGAGGTTAAGGGTGACTATAAAAATATTAGAACATGGCCTCTAGTTGTTATGTTATCTTTAATATTTGTAATATTTGTCTTAGGGTACTTGCCATGGAACAGTTTGTTTGGAATTGAATGTTTTAATAAATTTAATGAATGGCTAACAGGTCTTAGTATCGGTGAATTTGCGGTATTTCCTAGTTTGTTATCTGCGAATATTTCGGCATTAGGTAACTGGTCTAGTCTAGGATCTTTCATGGCTATTGTAATTACTTTAATTGTATTTACAATAATTATAAAGATAGTTTATAGAGTTAAGTTTAATGAAGTTATCGATAATTTCTGCAGTGGTGCTAAGAAAATGGTTCCTACAATTTTATTAGTAGTTCTTACTTATGCAATTTTAGTTTGTACTTATAATAATGGATTTATTTCTACTATTATAACTTGGATTGCTGATACAAATATTGGACTTAATGTTGTAACTGGTTCTATTATTTCGGCACTTGGGACACTATTACATACTGATTTATATTATACAGTAGCAGGAGTATTTTCTCCTATGATATCTGCTGTTACCGATGAATCTATGTATAATGTGTATGCAATGACTTTCCAGAGTATCTATGGATTAGTATCGATTATTGGACCAACTAGTTTCTTACTAATCGTTGTTTTGAAATACTTTGATATTCCTTATACTTCTTGGGTTAAGTATATATGGAGATTTGTATTAATGTTATTATTACTTATTATTATTGTACTTCTTATTCTTGCATTAATATAATGATATAATTTAAGAAATTATTTGAGACATCTAATAGGATGTCTTTTTTTGGTGTTTAAAAAGTGGAAAGAGGGAACATTATATTCATAGAATAGACTAGGAGGGATAATAAAAGATGATAGGAAATTTTAGCGAAGAAGCACAAAAGGTTTTAATGAATACGAAGAAAGAAATGGCCGAACTAGGACATCCGTATATTGGAACAGAACATTTGTTGTTGGCAATATTAAATAGTAGTAGTAATATATCTAATAGACTTGAAAGTTATGGTCTTACTTATAATTTGTTTAAAGAGGAACTTTGTAAGGCCGTTGGAACAACTTCCAAAAATCCGGAATTATTTTTATATACTCCTTTACTTAGAAAGGTTATTGAGTCTTCGATAATAGACAGCAAAGAGAATAATGATGGAGAAGTTACGACAGAACATCTTTTTTTTGCAGTACTAGAGGAAGGAGAAGGTATTGCTATTAGGGTATTAATTGGAATGGGAATAGATATCGAGAGTATGTACGATGATTTTTCTACTAGTCTAATAAAGAAAAGTAGGAAAAATAAGAAGAAAAAACTTATGGTTTTAGATATTGGTACAGATATGATAGATAAGGCTAAAAATGGGGAGTTGGACCCGGTTATTGGAAGAGAGAAAGAAGTTAAAAGACTTATGGAAATACTGTGTAGAAGAACTAAAAATAATCCTATTTTAATAGGGGACGCTGGAGTTGGAAAGACCGCTATTGTGGAAGAACTTTCGAGACTTATTTCTGAAGAAGAAGTACCTAATAATTTAATTGGTAAAAGAATTGTTCTTTTAGATATGGCATCGCTTGTAGCTGGGACTAAGTATCGTGGAGAATTTGAAGAGAGAATGAAGAAAGTACTTAAGGAAGTAGAAGATAACAGCGATATTATTTTATTTATCGATGAGATACATACATTAGTGGGAGCAGGAGGTGCTGAGGGGGCAATAGATGCTTCGAATATAATAAAGCCCGCTCTTGCGAGAGGTAAAATTAGGTGTATTGGAGCAACTACTACTAATGAATATAAGAAGTTTATTGAAAAGGATGCGGCATTGGAGAGGAGATTTCAAAAGATTTATGTAAATGAGCCTAGCGTAGATGAAACAAAGAATATTTTACTTAAGATTAAACCAATATATGAAAAATATCATAATGTTATTATTTCTGATGAGATGATTAATTCGATTATAAAGTTGTCGGAAAAGTATATTTTTGATAGAAATAGGCCGGATAAGGAAATTGATATTTTAGATGAAGTTTCTTCGAGAGTTAGTATGAAAGATACAGGTAATGCTAGTAGAATGCGTAATATTAAAAAAGAGATTAGAAAATTGAATAAAGAAAAGAATAGTTATATTATCGATAATAATATTGATAAGGCTTATAGTCTTAGAAAAAAAGAAACAGAACTTACTTCTTATTTGAATGAAATGGAAGTTAGTAATAAGAGTATTAAAAATGAGGTTACTACCCACGATATAGCAGATGTGCTAAGTAGTAGAACTTCAGTTCCAATTTATGAAATTATTAGTAGTAATATAGATGAAGTTGAGAGAATGTTTGAAAATTTGAGTAGAAAAATTATAGGACAAAATAGGGTAATTGATAATTTGATTAATGTTACAAAGAGAATTAAATGTGGATATAAGAGAGGCGTTTATTCTTTGTTGTTTGCGGGTTCTTCGGGAGTTGGTAAAAGTAGGCTTGCTAAACTTTACGCGGAAGATTTAGTTGGAGAAGATAATTTTATTAGACTTGATATGAGTGAATATTCAGATGGTACTTCTGTTAATAAGATACTTGGTTCCGCTCCTGGATATGTCGGGTACGATGATAATAAAAGTATTTTAGAGGAAATTAGGAATAAACCTAATAGTGTTATATTATTAGATGAGATAGATAAGGCACATCCTTCGGTTATTAATTTGTTTTATCAGATACTAGAAGAGGGTAAAATAAAGAATTCTAATGGTATTACTGTCAGATTTGATAATACGATTATTTTGATGACGACGAATATTGGATTTGAGAAAAATAGTATAGGTTTTAATAAAGTAAATGATGATAATGTAATTGCTTCTTTGAAAGGAAGGTTTAATAAATCTTTTATAAATAGAATTGATAATATTTTGGTATTTAATAGATTAACTGAGAAAGATATTAAGTTGATAGTTAAAAATAGGTTAGAAGAGATAAAAGTTTTATATGATAATATTGATATTTCTTATTCAAACAATGTAATAGATGAGATTGCTTTAGAGTCTGATTACTTTGACTTTGGAGCAAGAAAGATAGATAAAATCATTTCTAAAAATGTTGAGAATATTATAATAGATGCTATTATAAATAATAAAACTTCGGTAAATATTTCTTCTTTAAATACCAAAGAAGAAAAAAATATCACTTTATAGTGATACTTTTTTGGTATTAGATTTATAGTATTGAAAATTAAAGTTATGGTATTAATCCCCAACCGGTAACGACATATCTTCCCCCTTGACGACTTGCTTCCGCTGGTGGGTTATTGTATAATACTCCGTTAACAGAAAGAGATGAGGATTGTCCGCCATCGAGGTTGGCAGCATTATATGCTCCATATCTTGTTAAAACGTCGATCATATCTTGTAGACTTGCTCCGTTGATATAATTTTGTCCGTCGATAACGAGGAAGAGTATAATTCCATCTTTGGTTTGTCCAATTGCTACTCTAGGTGCTTGACCCCAAGGGTCTCCTACTATTTCGAGAGGCTTTCCGTTTACAATTAGGAATGGACCGAAGACCATACTTTCGTATACACCTTTTGCTATGGCTTCATTTGCAGTAGCATTTGTAAGTAGTTTTAGTTTTCCGTCTTTTGTTATTCCAATAATGTTGTCACGAGCAGTATCTGCTGTTTCACTACCCCAAGTAATTTGGCCATCCTGAATGACACTACCAATTGGAATATCAGATCCCATACCGTTATCGATAAAGCCTCCGCCATTAATGCAGACGACTCCTCTATAGCGGTTACACATGGTAGTTACTTGTTCGCCATAACCACCGACATTAAATTGTCTAGTTGATATTAATTTTACTTTTTCTGGCTTATAGATGGCAACGAGATAACCTTTTGATGTTCCTACTTTTAAGTTTATTATTTTGTATAAATCGTTTCCTTTTTCTCTCGTAAAGAGTTCTCTTTCGTATTCATCTTTGTAGTGTTCTTTCTCAGCAGTATTTATTACGACATCATCGGTACTAGAGTCTTCATTAATTGATATAAAATAGTTATTTGCGACTATTTTATCAATGGTCTTTTGACTAAAGAAAATATTAGCAAAATATTGGTGGTTCATAGTTTTTAAGGCTGTATTTACATAGAGATTTCTAAATTTATCCCATGGTCCATACATTATAAAGAAACAGGCTGCTACTATGATATCGAGAAATATAAAGAGAATTGTCGTTTTATATATTTTTCTTTTTTTGTTTTTTCTTTTTCTTGTCATATTATTCTACCTCATATGGACTTTCTAGACTTCCGTCTCCTTTGGTTAGTAAGTCTTTTTTTATTTGAATAGTCGGTACAATTTTTAGAGAATTTGTACCATTTTTGGTATATAGATTAAAATCGTTTGTCATAGTATAAATTAAATTACTATTTTCACTAATTCCGGTCGATAAGTAGTAGTTAGTTAATTTTGGATTTAGAATGATGTTTCCGATACTCAGTGGAGATACTTTTGTTGGAACAGTCTTGTTTAATACTTCTCGGTAGTCAAAGTTAGTATTATTATATATTCCGTTAGGAAAATTTTCCTCTTTAATGATATCTTTGTAACTTAAATTATTGATATAAGTAGTATTTAGATAGTAGGCAAGGGAACCGTATATAGTATCGTTATGATAATAATTATTATTTGAATAGTTAAGGGTTATTTCTTCTCCATTAACTTTTAGGTATGAATCTAGAGATAAATAGGCATTATCTTCTGATACATTATATATTCTCCATGTATCGCTTCCTAGTTTGACGTAACCACCAAAGAGGGAGGAATTAGTTTCGATGGTATAAGGATTATCTTTATTTCCGTCACCATCTACTTTGGTAACTGTACTTTTAATAGTTATAACGGGTTTGATTCCAATAATATCGTTTTTATCTGAAGTTTTAATTTTCCCTTTGTCGTTTACATAAACTATTTTATTGTCACTATCGTAATTTATTAGGTAGAAGTTTTCTTCGTTGTTCATAAAACTATTTTCTCCACCGGTATTTATATAATCGTATATCGAAGGAGTAGTAATATAAGAGCCTTCAGTAGTTTTATCGCAAGTTATTTTTTTGTAGTCTTTAATGGTGTCACTACATGTTTTTGTGTATGCTAGATAGGTTGATACATTATTTAAATTATTTTGAAGAATACCAGTATCGTTTTCGTTGTTTTTATTATTTAACCAATTATTTATGTCTGCATTTTCAAATGAATTACTAGAACCCGCTGCTAGGGCTGTAATACTGTTATCTAGGACAATAGTAATAGATTTGTCTTTGTTTACTTTGATTATTCTCCACATTAAATTGGAATATTTAATATAGTTATTTTCATTATCTTCGGTGAAGTAGTAGTCATCACCTATTTTTTTAAATTTATCATTACCATTATTACTATTTAGTATATTTGTGGCAAGTGTTTCTACTTCATTTTCTTTATTATGTTCTCTATACAATTTAATAAATCTAGTTCCATAGAAGATACAGCAGGCTAATATGAAACTGAAACTTACAAAATTGAATATTTTTTGATAACTTATTCTTCTTATCTTCCTTACTTCTCTATTCACTTCATCATCTCTTTCCTATCTTTTTTATTATAGCAAATGATTTTTTTTTTTACAAGTTATTGTGAAAAATATAATCATTTAATTTACTTAAAGGGAAATAAATGTTATAATGTTAGTAACGAAATAAATATGTTTTTTAAATGTCATGAGAGGAGGCGCCTTGCGGATAAAAGGAATGTATCTCGCATTAAATTAATATGGAGTACGGATTATATGATATTGTAATTATGAAAAAAAATCATCCTTGTGGTGATAATAAATTTGAGATTATTAGACTTGGTGCTGATGTAAAAATTAAATGTGTTAATTGTGGCCATGTTATTATGATTTCGAGGGTCGATTTTAATAAAAGGATTAAAAAGGTGATTAAAAATGAAAAGAAAGAAGAAATTTAAAATTCATCCGGCACTTGTATTTTTAATACTTACTTTGGTTATTATGATTATAAGTAGCGTCGGTAGTATACTTAATTTAGAGGCAAGTTATTATGTTGTAAATGAGGCAACGGGGGAACTTACTTCGCAAGTAGTTAATATTAATAATTTGTTTAATAGAACAGGACTTCAACACCTTATAAGTAGTATGCTAGATAATTTTTTGAGTTTTGCTCCTTTAGGTAATTTGATAGTAGGTCTTTTAGGAGTTGGTGTTGCCTATAAACTTGGATTTTTAAATTCGTTATTTAAGATGATTTCAGAGAAGGTATCTCGTAAGTTTTTGTCTTTTGTCGTTGTATTTCTTGGTATAATTTTTTCGATGTTCTATGAAGTTGGATATGTTATTCTTATCCCTCTAGCGGCTATAT